>JAIOOX010000002.1:0-300000 GCA_021414225.1 Candidatus Vogelbacteria bacterium
CCGGTCTCAACCAGCCTTAATTCCTGAGTCTCGAAGGATCAGCCCAGCTTTTGATATTATCAAAAAGCCCTGCATAGAGTAATGGCTTCGCGGTTGGACCACTTTTAGAGAAGTTTGACCACGGAATCCACCGATTCTCTGGTGTGGGTCTAGAAGGCAGCGGTTGTCCTGCGAAGCAACCTTTCGCGTCTTTTGGCTAAGTGACGTTCCGCCTATGCTGATCCGGAATGAACCCGCCACTGTCCGGAATGGCGAGGGAACGCTGGTAAATCTGGAGAACTAGGGCGAGGTAGGTCTGGAGCCTACCATTTGGCGGCAATCTGTTCATGATTTGTTTTGGTTAACCGATAATACATCTAGTGATTTCTGTCCTAACCAGGTTAGTTCAACACAGTTTCTGGAGTACCCAAAAAGTGCTACAATCTGGTTACCTAGACAGACAACGCTAGATAATATTGAGGTTACACCCATATGCTAAACAAGCTCGTCATCCACAACTACCGCGTCTTTCATGGCACATTTGTTGCCGATTTTAATGACGATATAAACATTATTGTAGGAAATAATGAATCGGGAAAGTCGACAATACTTGAGGCAATCAATCTGGTTCTCACAAGGCGCATTTACGGGCGAACGCTAAATGACAGAGACCTATCGCCGTATCTTTTCAATCGCGAAGTTGTTGAGGAATATGTGGCAGCATTGAAGAACGGCAAAAAGCCGCCTCCGCCATTAGCGTTCCTTGAGGCCTATTTGTCTGACGCTTGTGAATTGGAGATACTGCGCGGTAGTAATAATTCGTTGAAGCAAAATGCAATTGGTGTGCGTCTGGAGATTACTCTGAACCAAGATTTTGCTGCAGAGTATGAGCAACTTCTGGCGGATAACGATTGGAATAATGTACTGCCCACAGAATTCTATACCGTGACGTGGCGCTCGTTCGCGGATGCCCCTGTCTCCTACAAAGGGCTGGGTGTCGGAGTATCCTTTATTGACACCACAACCATTCGCCTCCAGACGGGTACTGATTCATATATTCGAGATATTTTGGATGAACACCTCCATGCGAAAGACCGAGCGGCGCTCTCCTTAGCGTATCGCAGGCTCAAGGAGCAATTTAGCAAAGAAGACTCTATAGTCTCTATTAATGAGGTGTTAAACAAAAAGGGAGGAGGTGCCCCGTTATCACAAAAACCTCTTTCCATATCAATTGATATCTCGCAGAAGGCAAATTGGGAAACCCACCTAACACCACACCTCGATGAGTTGCCATTTCAGTTCGTCGGTAAGGGCGAACAGAGTATGCTCAAGATCATGCTCGCTCTCGAAATGAATGCCCATAAGTCCAATATTATATTGATTGAGGAACCGGAGAACCATCTTTCTCACGGAACCATGCGCACCCTGATCAACCGTATGAGTGAGCGCTGTGTGGGCAAACAAATGATTCTCGCCACCCACAGTGCTTATGTATTGAATAAGCTTGGACTAAGCAGTCTGCTGCTACTCGCGAATCAACGTGTTATCCGCCTAACGAGCTTATCCGAGGCGACAAAAGAGTATTTCATGAAGTTGTCCGGATACGACACGCTACGGCTTATCTTGGCCGAAAGAGCTATCTTGGTCGAAGGTCCGTCTGATGAATTAATTGTCCAAAAGGCCTTCTTTTTAAAACATGGGGCTATGCCTATTGATAAAGGGGTTGATGTAATAAATGTTCGAGGATTGTCTTTCAAAAGATTTCTTGATATCGCAATTGCGTTAGGTAAAACAATCTCAGTGGTTACCGACAACGACGGCAATTATGACGCCAATATAACCAGAAAATATAAGGATTATAGCAATAATCCCAACGTGTCCATATTTGCTTCTGAAGACAACTCCCTTCCAACGCTTGAACCGCAGCTTGTTCGTAGTATTGGATTGGCCACCATGAACACAATTATTGGAACAGATTTCGCATCCGAGGACGATCTAATTATCTACATGACAAAGAGTGAAAACAAAACAGATTCTGCACTCAAATTGTTCGAGACTGATCATCAACTTAAGTTTCCCAAGTATATTCAAGATGTCGTCGAATAACACTCTGTACATAGCTGCGGCGGGATCGCGTAAGACGACGCGCATTGTCGAGCAGGCATTGGCCGTCACGTCCGGGCGTGTACTCATAACAACCTACACAACCGAGAACCTGGAGCAAATCAGAAAAAGAATTCTTGAGGCAAGAGGATGTATACCATCCAACATTACAATACAATCTTGGTTGTCATTCTTGCTGATACATGGAGCCAGGCCATTTCAAAATGTGATCCTGGGCAGGAGAATAAGATCAATAGATTATAATGAGCCGAATAGGTATAATTCCAGAGCCAACCCCGAGCGCTACTACTTGGACAGGGGAGACAATATATACAATCGGCATTTGAGCGATTTCGTGCTCCGATGTAATAGCGCCACTAGCGGCAGTGTGATCAAAAGGCTTGAAGGGATATTCGAGTATATCTTTGTTGATGAAGTGCAAGATATGAGTGGTTACGACCTAGATCTTCTGCAACTCCTATTTGAGTCCAGGATAACGTTGGTTGGAGTAGGCGATCCAAGGCAATGGATTTACTCTACCAATAATTCTTCGCGTCACAAGAAATATCGAGGCTCGGAAATATCAAAGTGGTTTGACCACATGAAAAGCTCGGGGCTGTGCGAGCTCATTCACCACAATGAATGTTACCGGTGCAATCAAGTGATTTGCGATTTTGCAGATGCCCTCTATCCGTCATTTGTTCCGACGGTGTCAAAGTATACAGACTTAACTGGTCATGACGGCGTTTTTACTCTTCGTAGTTCGGACTTGGGTAACTACATGATGCGTTTTGCGCCGACCATTCTTTGCTACGACAAAAACGCAGAAACTTATGGACATTCAGCACTTAATTTTGGGCAAGCAAAAGGTATGACATATGAGCGTGTGGTGATCTGTCCGACGGGTCCTATAAGAGCTTTTCTAGAAGGAGGTGATGCTCAAGCCTTGAAGGATATTTCTCGGGCGAAGCTGTATGTAGCTATAACACGAGCGAAAAGTAGCGTCGCCTTCATCTACGATGGCAGGAAGAATGTAGTGATTCCAGAATTCATAAGCGATGTTGAATAAGCATTTATTGCCTTCGAAGACAACTTTACCCCTCTTTACTTTCCTCTCCACCTCGCCTAAACTGTCTCCATGACCGTGGCCCCTGCACCAACGCCTCCAACAACCTGGTCAAAAAAGTTCGAGTCGTGGTCAGTGATTGGGCACAAGACATAAACAGAAAAATCTGTTAGGATGTCAAAGTTAAATTGTTTGCGGTCGTAGCTCAACTGGTTAGAGCACCCGCCTGTCACGCGGGAGGTTGTGGGTTCAAGTCCCATCGACCGCGCAAAATTAGACCCCCTTTTGGGGGTTTTAATTTTGCGCGGTCGAAGCAAGTAAACTGCTTTACTTGCGGTGGGACTTGAAAGTCGGAAGTATGTTTTTCTAGCTAGAAAAACAACTGAGGTGGGGTCGAGAAATTTTAGGAGCGACGGCGACTAAAAGATTCGTGACCAAGACTATCGACCGCGCCTCATTAAAAAACTTTTGTCTAGTTCTTTATTAAATAAAGATTGTGATATTATATTCAGTATATGGAACAATCACCAGAACAGGTTTACTCTCCTTTAGAAGAACGTATGCGTATGTTAGAAGGATCTCTAGCTGATAGAGAAGCTTCTCATAATCCAAATACTCTAAAAAGAGTGAGACAAGTTTTGGGGTCTGCCTAAATCGATATGAACTTACGAGACTTGATTGCTGAACAGTTGAATCTGACTGCTATTTCTCCTGCTGAACAGGACTTGTTTTTGGCACGAGTGGAAGATGTTATTTTACGAGAAGTAACTTTGGAGGTTTTGGAAAAATTACCAACAGGAGACCGAGAAGAATTAGAGGGCTTGATTAGTTCAGCGGATGATCCGACCATTTTGTCATTTATTCGATCTAAGTTAAATGACTTTGATAACCTACAAAAACAGGTAGCTGATAATATTCTTAAACAGTTTTTAGCTTAGTTTAAATTTAGTGGTACGCTGTGGTGTTTTTTTGTTGGGATTGAAAAACCACTTTTTTTGTACTACAATCTTTTTGTTTGCCATTGTAGCTCAGCTGGTAGAGCACTCCCATGGTAAGGGAGAGGTCCCCGGTTCAATCCCGGGCAATGGCTCCGTTATAAACTAATCTACTTAAGACTATAGGAATAGAAAATGGTGGTTTTGAACAGCTTGAGAAAAGCCCAGAAGATTTGAAGATTGAAATAGTTGAAGCTTTTTTAAATGGTGGACCTGAAAATAACGAGGCGATTGGCCTGGTCGGCGAATGGTCGGCCAAACAAGAGGCAAGGGTGATTGAGGGATTGCTAACTCCGGTTGATTTTGAATTAGAGAGGTTTAATTTATTTAAAGAATCTGGCCTCATGGATTATGCTGAGGAAGCTCTTCGTGATGCTTGGCGGATAGCTTCTGGTGAAGGTGATCAAGAATTGGCTGACGGAATTAGAGATAGATTTATGGAAAATGGTTTTCTTATCCCTGAAGGTGAATAAAAGCCACCTTAGCTCAGTTGGTAGAGCATCTCACTCGTAACGAGAAGGTCCGCGGTTCGATCCCGCGAGGTGGCTCAAACCAGTTTTAGTTGGTCCTGTGCTATAATTTTATGACCATTATGTTTTTGAAACTTACCTCAACTGTTTACTTGGTTATTTTATTGGCCATATTTTTGCCCACTGATCAGATTTTAGCTCAGGAATATTTTTGTTCTACTGGAATTAAATATAACGTCTGGGCTGGTATAAAAAACAACAAAGATGTTATGTCGGCGCAGAAGTTTTTGGTTAAAGAAAAATATTTAACAACCACACCAACCGGAAATTTTTTTGACTTAACAAAAACAGCTGTCTATAACTGGCAAGTCAATAATGGTTTAAATCCGACTGGAGTAGTGGGGTCACTCACCAGGCAAGCTATGAATTATAAAATTTGTCGCAATGTTGGAGAAAGTTCGGTTGAGTATCATTTGTCACCTTCAGTGCCGGTAGGAATTTTAGCGTCATCGACCAAAGCTGTTGTCTTAAACGTGCCGTTGTTTGAACAAAGCTACCCACTATCTTGCGAGGTGGCTAGCTTACAAATGGCTCTTGCCTACAAAGGTTTGGCTGTATCGCAAGAAATTTTAGCTGAAGAAATAGGAATTTCAGCGCCGTTTGGACAATCTGTGGTGGGTGGCAAATTGGTCTGGGGTGATCCCGATGAAGCTTTTGTGGGAGATATCAAAGGTTATATGCGTAAACTAAATGGAGATTTTATTGGAGCCACAGGTTGGGGTGTCAATAATGGTCCAGTTGGTAAATTGGCTGCAGTCTATCGGCCTGGTAGTGTAGCTAAAAAACAAGCTGAGGTGGAAGATATTAAAAAAGCCCTTGATCAGAATAAGCCGGTAATTTTCTGGCATGTTCGAGGTGGTCAGCCGGGAGTGGATTTTAAATACAGTACACTTGCTGGTAAATCCGTCACCATGGTTCAAGACCATGTGGCTTTGATTGTCGGTTATGTTGAGAAACCAGGTTTAACTATTTATTTGATTAATGATCCTCAATTTGGACGGATTTATTTACCCGAAGCAGTTTTTTTGACTTGGTGGGGTGCTTATAATAATGACATGGTGATTATCTCTTAGTCGATCTCGACTAGAGTACGACAGTGGTGTATCTTACTTGATATGTCTCAAGAAAAACTTGATTTAACGCAAAAAATTGAAGCCTACGAATTGGCAATGCAAGAACCAGATTTTTGGACTGATAAAGATCAGGCTCAAATTGTGATTAAAGAGTATCAAGATCTAAAAGATAAATTAGCGGGAGTGGGTAAATACGATAAAGGGGATGCAGTGATGACTATTTTTTCTGGAGCGGGAGGAGATGATGCTGAAGATTTTTCTCGGATGTTGGTAGAGATGTATCAAGCTTTTGCTAAGAGTCGTGGTTTTGGATTTATTTTAATTCATGAAAATAAAAACGATCATGGAGGCTATCGTAATATCACTATGCAAATTGAAGGCAAAAATGTGTATGGTATACTAAAGCATGAGTCTGGAGTGCATCGGTTGGTGCGGGTGTCGCCATTTAATTCTAAATCGCAACGCCACACTTCTTTTTCTTTAGTGGAGGTTATTCCAAAATTTGAATCGACTAAAGAAATAGATATTCCAGAACAAGATTTGAAAGTGGAGTTTGCGCGTTCGAGTGGCCCTGGTGGTCAGAACGTTAACAAACGTGAGACGTCGGTCCGCCTGACTCATGTACCGACCGGTCTAACTGTTCACTGTGAATCAGAGCGAAGTCAGCAGGCGAATCGTGATCAAGCTCTTACTATCCTCGAGGGTAAGTTATACAAACGAATGGAGGAAGAGAGGGTAGCTCAGGAACAGAACATGTACATTAGTAAAACGACAGAGATTGAGTGGGGTAATCAGATTCGATCTTACGTGCTTCATCCCTACAAGATGGTCAAAGATCATCGAACAGAAGTGGAAACTAGTGATGTGGAGGGAGTGTTTGATGGAGAAATAGACCTTTTTTTAGACGCAGCCAAAAATCTTTAAATTATTTATGATCTACTTTGATAAAGTTAGTAAAATATATTTTGACGGCCAACCAGCTTTGGATGAAGTGTCATTCACGGTGGAGCCGGGGGAGTTTGTGTCAGTAGTTGGCCACTCTGGAGCTGGTAAAAGTACTCTCCTAAAAATGATTTTAGCTGAAGAGAAGCCTAGTGCTGGGAGTGTGTTTTTTGAATCAACCGATATTCATTCTCTATCTAAACGGGCGATTCCACACTTGCGTCGTCGGATTGGAAGTGTCTTTCAAGATTTTCGTCTTTTACCCCACAAAACAGCTTTTGAGAATATCGCTTTCACTATGGAAGCTGCTGGTCGGTCTGATGAAGAAGTTCAGTCTGATGTCCCTCACGTCTTGGAATTGGTTGGTCTGGGTAATAAGATTTGGCATTTTCCCTACGAATTATCTGGAGGTGAACGTCAAAGAATAGCGATCGCTCGAGCGATCGTGAATCAACCTGATTTATTGATTGCTGATGAACCGACCGGTAATCTCGACCCTATTAATGCTCAAGAGATTGTGGAAATTTTCCGCAAGATTAATGATATTGGAACGACAGTTATCTTAACTACTCACAACAAGGATGTGATCGATAGTTTGAGTAAAAGAGTGATCACTTTAGATCGAGGTAAGGTGATCCGTGATGATAAGCATGGTAAATATTCAATCTAATTTTTTAATATGTTGCTAACTACTTTAAAACGCATTATTAAATCTGGCTTCGTTAATTTCTGGCGGAATAAGTCTGTGACTATCGCTTCCTTGTTTGTTATGTGTGTAACTTTGTTTGTGATTGGTTCATTGATTTTAGGTGGTAAGTTTCTCAACTCGACGCTGGATGATATAAAAAATAGAGTTGATATTAGTGTGACATTTAAATCTGACGCCAGTGAAGAAGCTATTTTATCACTGAAAAAATCAGTCGAGCTGTTGCCAGAGGTCAAATCAGTTACTTACACTTCTCGCGAGAAGGAACTAGAAGACTTCCGGACTCGTCACCAAGACAACGCTCTCTTGATTCAATCACTTGATGAGGTGGGGAATCCTTTTGGAGCCCGAGTGGCGATCTTGGCACGAGATCCATCACAATACGAAAGCGTGTCTAAGTATCTCCAAAGTCAAAATGGGGGTGATGGTTCGGGTATTATTGATCAGGTTAGTTTCAAAAAAGATATTATTGATAAATTGTTATCGGTCATTGCTACTAGTCAAAAAGTCGGTTTTATTGTCAGTATTTTATTGATAGTGATGTCTATTTTGGTCACCTTTAACACTATTTCATTGGCCATCTACACCTCCAAGGATGAAATATCCGTGATGCGTCTAGTAGGGGCTAGTTCGTTCTACGTGCGCGGTCCATTTTTAGTAGAGGGAATACTAGCTGGCTTGATTGCTTCGCTTCTAGCTATCGTTTTGCTCTATCCAATGTCCGTCTGGGTACGTAATGCTACTTTAGGTGTTTATGGTGGTTTGGACATGGTTTCTTTCTATGTCAGTAGTTTTGCTCAACTCTTTTTGATGCTACTTGGCTCTGGGGTGGTTTTAGGTCTAATTTCTAGCTTCTTGGCAACTAGAAAATATTTGAAAGTGTAGTCTAGTTGGTTATCCACTCTCCTCACCCTTTTGACTGTGGTATAAAGTAGAAGTTAATCTTCTATTTAGTTTCTATTTATGGCTAAACCCAGACAGAAATATATTTTTGTACTTGGTGGAGTGATCTCCGGGGTTGGCAAGGGCGCTACCACTTCATCTATTGCTGCTATTCTCAAGTCACGTGGTTTCAAGGTCAATCCGATTAAGATTGATCCTTATTTGAATGTGGACGCTGGCACAATGAATCCAATTGAACACGGTGAGGTTTTTGTACTGGATTCTGGTCTGGAAACTGACCAAGACATGGGAAACTATGAGCGCTTTTTGGATCAAACATTGCCAGCTGAAAGTTATATGACTTCAGGAATGGTTTATAAATACGTGATTGATAAAGAGCGAGCTCTTGGTTATGCCGGTAAGTGTGTTGATCCGTTACCGTATGTGTCAGCTGAAATTTTAAGACGAATCCAAAAGTCGGTTGATAAAACTGGTTCGGAAATAACGATTGTCGAAATCGGAGGAACTGTCGGTGAGTATCAAAATGCGATTTTTATTGAAGCGGCTCGTATTTTGAAATTGAAACATCCGGAAGATGTGGTGTTTGTGTTGGTTAGTTATCTGCCAGTGCCTGGTAAGTTGGGTGAAATGAAAACTAAGCCGACTCAATATGCAGTTCGCAGTATGAACTCTTATGGTGTGCACCCAGATATTATTGTGGCCCGAGCCGAACATCCGATCGATAAATCGCGCAAAGAAAAACTGGCTTTTTCTAGTAATATTCCAGTCGAAAGAATTATCTCCGCTCCCGATATTAGTAGTATTTACGAAATACCACTGAACTTTGAAAAAGATAGTTTATCAGACACGATTTTGAAATTGTTAAAACTTAAAGCGCGTCACAAAGATTTGAAAGAATGGCGGGCGATGTTTGAGAAAATGCAGACCGCTAAAGAAGTGGTTAATATTGCGATTGTTGGTAAATATTTTAAAACCGGAGACTTCGTTTTGAAGGATGTTTATATTTCCGTCATAGAATCGCTCAAGCATGCTGGTGGAGCTTTGGGTAAAAAGGTGAATATCGATTGGTTAGATTCGGAAGATTACGAAGGGGTGGCTGGCAAGAAAAAATTAGCGGAATTAAAAGCCTATGACGGAGTTTTGGTGCCGGGTGGTTTTGGTTCACGGGGGATTGAAGGGAAGATTAACGTTATCCAGTTTGTCCGAGAAAACAAGATTCCATACTTTGGCCTTTGCTACGGTATGCAGTTGGCTGTCATCGAATATGCGCGTCACAAAGCCGGTCTGGCTGGAGCCAATACCACTGAGATAGATAAAGAAGCTAAACACAAAGTGATCGACATTATGGAAGATCAAAAACAGAAAGTGAAAGATGGTAATTTTGGAGCGAGTATGCGTTTGGGATCTTATCCAGCTCACTTGAAGGGTGGGACGGTGGCTCGGGAGGCTTATAAAAAAACCGAGATAAGTGAAAGACACCGTCATCGTTTTGAAGTGAACCCAGAGTATATTGCTAAAATAGAAGAAGCTGGTCTGATTTTTTCTGGGACATCACCTGATCGACGCTTGATGGAAATAGCGGAATTACCAAAAGAAGTTCATCCGTTTTTTGTGGGGGTTCAATTTCACCCAGAACTAAAATCTAGTCCCTTAAATCCACATCCTCTTTTTACGGCTTTTATTAAAGCATCTGTCGGGCGTCGACGCGAGTCTAAAAAATAATATTACTTTTATGGCCAGTTTGTTTGTAATTTTTCATTTGTTTGGTGTGGCTCTAGGGGCTGGTGGAGCTTATTTGAGTGATATCTTATTTTTCCAATCCATCAAGAATAGACATATCTCTCAGACGGAGTTAAGATTTTTGTCTGTGGGTAGTAAAATGGTTTGGATTGGATTGTTTATCCTGTTTTTTTCTGGTTTGGGTTTGTTTCTTCTGGATATCGAAAAATATCTAGCCTCAACCAAGTTTTTGACCAAGATGAGTATCGTTTTAATAATTTTTCTCAATGGATTATTATTCGAATTTATTCATTTTGGGCACTTGCGTTTTCACGCTAGTAAACACCTTCACTCTTTGGAAAAGTTTATTGCTAATAGTCCTTGGTTGATGGTGAGTGGAATAGTCTCGATCACGTCATGGTCTTTTGCTTTAGTTTTGGGTAGTTTATCAGCTGTTCCGTATTCTTATAGTCAGATTATGATCTTTTACGGATTAGTTATTTTAGTGATAACTATCGTTTCGATGGGGTATTTTAAATCTAGGGGTTTTCTTGGCAAGTGAGATCTATATTGTTAGAGTGTTTATTATATATTGCCGGATCGTCTAATGGTAGGACATCGCCCTCTGAAGGCGAGTATCTTGGTTCGAATCCAAGTCCGGCAACCGCCAATTTTTAACGAACAAAGTGATTATAAAAATTGATTGTTAAATATGAACCCCTCCAACAACGCACTGAATAGAACCTATTTCATCGGTGGACCACCTCGTGTGGGAAAAACAACATTGTCATATGCTTTAGCGGAAAAAATAAAAGGTCATGTGGTTTCGACTGACGCAATCAGGAGTGCCGCCAAAAAGGCTTGTCTAGATAAAACCGGAGCTTTATTTAGAACTAATAAAGATAACGATCTAACAGAACAGGAGTGGCTAGATAAACACCTTGGCAACCCAGATCTAATACTAGATGATCAGAATAAGGAGTCTGAAGCTTTCTGGAGTTCGATCGTTTCTTTTTGTAATACATTCAGTGAAGATAGTGCTAATCATATTGTCGAAGGAGTTGCTTTGTTGCCTCATCTGGTGGCGGGGATGAAAAATAAACCCTCACATGTTATTTACTTGGGTAATACTAACCCAAACCATATCCAGTCGATGATTGAATTTGGTCAGAAGTTTCCGGAACAAGATTGGATGGCGGCTATGGGGTATAGTAAAGAAAGAATTGAGATAATGGCTAAGTTTGTAAATAAAATGAGTGTATATTTTAAAACAGAAGCTGAAAAATATGGGTTTAACTACTATGAAATTGACGACAATAATTTCAACGAGTCGATAGATAAAATTATTCAAAGCTTGAATTAAAATAAATCATGAAATTAATTACCTTGAATACTTGGGGTGGTCAGTTGGCTAAGGAGTTAGAAGCTTTTATAAAAAATCAGTCCGATACTGGTATCTTTTGTTTTCAGGAGGTTTTTAATAATGCCAGTAAGGTGAATATTGATCCTGGCTCGGCTTTATCTTTGGTGAACCTAACCAATATATCCAAAGATTTTTTTCAGGATATTGAAAGGTGGCTGCCCAACCATCGGGGATTTTTTGTAGATTTGTTTGATAATCTTTATGGGCTAGCGATCTTTGTGAAAAAAGATTTAGCAGTTATTGACCATGGGGAAGTGTTGGTCTATGAAAATCCTAATTTCCCAGACCCGGAGCATGCGGATGCCGATCATAATCGGAAACTGCAATGGATTAAAATAAATTTAGACAATAAAGAATATTACATCATGAATGTTCACGGACATTGGACTGGTGTCGATAAAAATGATAATCCAGCTAGACTTGAGCAGTCGACAAGAATTAAAAAATTTGTGGACTCAGTAAGTGGAGAGAAAATTTTATGTGGCGATTTTAATCTAAATCCTAATATTGAGAGTGTGGCTATTTTAGATGAGGGAATGGTTAATCTGATTAAGACAAACAATGTTACTTCAACTAGAACTAGTTTGTATACCAAAGAAGCTAAATTTGCTGATTATATTTTTGTTACCCCGACGATTAAGGTATTAGACTTTAAAGTGTTGCCGGAAGAAGTGTCAGATCATGCGGCTTTATTGCTCGAGATTTAATTTTCTTTAGAAGGAAATGATAATTTGGGTAACAACTAAACGTATAAAATTTTCTGTCTACTTCATATTCGGAAGATTGGGTTGATTTATAGACTTGACCAACTTTGAATAAAGTTAGATGATGGTTCATATAAGACCATGATTAAAGAATACATAGAATATTTGAAAGATAATCCAGACCACTTGTGGTTTAAACGTAAGCTCTATGGGTGGGGCTGGACTCCGGCTACCTGGCAAGGGTGGGTGGTGCTACTTGGTTATATTGGTCTAGTCTTTTTATTTTCTCTTACTGTCGACGAAAGTTCTCCGGTCAACGAAGTCTGGTTTACTTTTTTACTCCCAATCACCTTTCTTACTTTCACATTAATTCTTATTTGTTATCGAACTGGAGAAAAACCTCGCTGGCAATGGGGGAACCCAAAAGTAAAGAAATAATGCGTGGCTAGAAGCGGGTGAGTAGGTATAACAGGAAGTATTGTTGATTAGTTTTTCATATTAGACTTTATGGAGAGTATTTGATAATTCAGAGCTTGGGTTTTTTAAGAAATCTTCTGGTCGATAATATAGGGGTGATCTGGAGGTGGGTTTAAACAATCTTAAGAAAAACCGTCTAGCTACAAATAGCTAGACGGTTTTTCTTAAGATTACTTTTTCTTTGGTTTTTTCTTTTCTTTCCTTGCGCCCATGCCTTTGGCCATATGATATTAAAATTAAACTAATATCTCGAACACCAGTTAATTATATCACCACTGTAGTTTAGATGGTGTTAATAACTGGTAGGCGAGGGGATTAATTTAGTATATAATCAGAGTATGGCAAAAAGATTAGCGGTCAATACCAAAAATAAAACTTCTCGATCGAAGAAAACCAAGAAACGCTTGGCGGTCAAACACGCAACTAAGGCGGCTAAAGCAACCAAGAAGCGCGGGTAGGGGAAAATATGAAAGACAGGAGATATTGGCTAGTTTTTAATTACTAGCTGGTTTTGTTGTATTTTCAGCTGATAAAGGTTAGAATAAAGCGTCTTCTAGAGTTGAGGACAAAGCACACAAAAAAGTCGAATTCTCTAAATTTACACTACATAAAGATATAAAAATCACTATGCAAGGTACTATCAAAACACTTACAGACAAAGGCTTCGGCTTTATCTCTCGTGAAGGTGAAAGTAAAGACTTGTTCTTCCACTCAAAGGAATTGCGAGGCGTAACTTTTGACGAATTACGAGAAGGTGACGTTGTCACTTTTGAAATCGTTCAAGGTGAAAAGGGTCCAGCCGCTGTAAACGTTGCTCGCGCGTAAGCAAAAGCAAAACCAAAACACCCCTAACGCGTAAGCGTTAGGGGTGTTTTTGTATGTCTTAAATTGGTGTATCATTTAAGTATATTTAAATAATAATTTTTAATCTTATGTCCCTATCTCGTCGTAAAATACTATTAGTAGTCTGGTTTATATCGGTTGTGGCCACAGGTGTCCTTGTTTTTAATGGCTCTGGAATTATGGCTTACGGTTGGGCGGCTAGTTTAGCTTTGATTGCGATCTCCCTAGGGGTACCATTGATGAGAGCTTTTACAGAGTTTTCTAAGTAAGATAAAACTTATTGGCCCGTCTTTAGTTGTATGGGTGATTATAAATTTAATTTAGAAAAATGAAAAACAAGACTCTAATTGTAGGCTTGATAGGGTTAGTTTTTTTGGTAATTTTAATTTTGGCAGTACCACTGTTTTTGAGTAAGTCTGGTCTATTAACTAGTAGTTCGTTAATTAGTACTAATTCAAGTACTACTTTTGATAAAACTATTACTGATAAGGTGTTCAGTTTAAAATACCCATCTGTTGATTTTGGGGTAGTCACGTTTGGTCAGTCGATCCCGTTACAGTCTTATATTCCAGCTTGTGAATCTGATTTTGATTATTGTTTATATTTTACTGGGTTAGAATATAAAGGGACCAATCTAGAAAGCGCTGGTTTACGGGTTAAGAATAGAACTGATTTGAACACTGAAAAATTATGCTTGGAGACACCGGCCACCGGCCAAGGGCGCGAGACACCACCTGTTAGCACGGTGTCTAAAGATATTTACTCTGCTTCATTGTTTGCACCAACTGGTGATGCTGGAGCTGGACACTATGCCAGCGGTTTGGCTTACCGTTTCTTTTATCGCCAAAATTCTAGTTGTTATGAATTGGAGACCAGAATTGGTCGGACTCAGTTTATGAATTACCCAGCCGGCACAATTAAGGAATTTACCACTACTGATCTAATGGCCCTACAAAACAAAATTAAAGAGATAATTCTTTCATTTAGTTTGCCAGGCCTGACGGAGGTGATGTTGCCGTAAAAGAGATAAACTAAGCTTTTTTCTGAGCGTAGATACAGACACTGCGGCGTTTGAAAGCTTGACCTTTACTTTTATGGCGGTGAGATTTGAGGATTTTGTGAATGAAGAAGTAGGGCGATAATAAATCAATAATTTCATCTTCGGTTGAGACGTGTTCTGCTACGCCGATGCGAGGATGAATATAAGAACCTTTTTCTTCAGCTGGACTTTCTTTAAGTAAACGTTTGGCGTTTTCGTCCTCATCTAATAAGAAGGTTTTGAAAAAGAAAAAACCATCTGGGCGTAAGACTCGGTTTATTTCTTCAACTAAACTTTTTCGCTCATCAGCTTTTAGGAAGTGAGAGGTCATCATATCCATAACAATCATTTGAGATTGGTCGCCGGCAGAGAGGGGTGGAGCAATAGATCGAGCTTCGTAGGTTAGTTGCCAAGCTTCACTTTTTTTGCGAGCTTGTTTGATAGCTTCCCCGGAAATATCATAACCAACACCGCGGGAGCCAAAAGTCTTTGCCAAATACAAAAGATTGCGACCGTTGCCACAACCAAGGTCTAAGACCGACATGGTGGCGTTGAGGTGGCTGTAGCCGTATTCGCGCTTCAACCAATTGGTGAATTTGATCATGTCTTCACTAGGGTCGTCAGAAATAGCTAAAAAGCCCTCCTTCTTGTATTCGTTGTCCCAGAAGTTGCCACCCTTTTTCCCATTCTTGCGATAGTTGATGAAATTTCTTTTCATTTATTTAATTATAGCATAAAAAGTCAGCTTAGACAAGTTTAGTTTAACTTTAAGCTAAGAGGGTGTTATAATTTGTGGTATGGAGACTATTGCTAAAGCAGACATTTTCTTTTTAATTACTAGTTTAGCTGTGATTATTATTACCTCGGTTATCTTGGTAATTGGTATATATGTGATTCGTATCTTGCGAGACGTGCGGGCTATTGTTGAACATCTCAAAGGAATTGGCGGTAAGGTGGAAGATGAGTTTGAAGATATTTATGCCGATTTGATGAGTCGCTGGCCATTGCGGGTAATTTTTAAGCCCAAAAGAAAAAATTCTAAACACTAGCCTCGTTCTGGGGGCATGATATTATTAAGTGGGCGGAATTATCAGAATTACTAAAGTAGAATATTTATGACTAAAAAACAGACAAACAATTCAGGGGTGAAAAAAGTGGCAGCTGCTGGTGTAGTGGGGGCGGGAGTAGCCGCTCTGAGTGTGGGGGCTTATTTAATGTTTGGACCAGACGCTAAAAAGAATCGCAAGATTGTCCGTGGCTGGGCAGTGAAGATGAAAGGTGAAATTATTGAGAAATTAGAAAATGCTAAAGAAGTAACTGAGCCAGTTTACCAGCAAGTGGTTGATCAGGTGTCTAAAAAATACACCGCTCTAAAAAATGTTGATCAAGCTGAATTAATGGCAACAGTTAACGATATTCGTAAGCAGTGGGGTCCGATTTTAAAACACAGTAGTCCTAAAAAGAAGGTGGCTAAGAAAATAATTAAAAAATAATTATTCTGTAAGTATGTTAAATAATAAAACCTCCCCGGCTTAAGTCGGGGAGGTTTTATTATTAGACAAGCGTAGACTACTCGCTTTAATCAACTTTTTTGGTATACTCGAAATACTTATGATTTACGAAACTGTTTACTTATACGGACGACACGCTCTCAGTGAAGCTCTAAAAAACAACCCAGTGGCGGTGTTGAGGGTGTTTGTGGTGGAAGGGAGTGAAGATAATAAATTGGTTGACCTGATCAAGAAAAACAATATTACCCTAACTAAAGTTAAAATAAATGCTTTACCTAGAGGGGTTGATCCAGAAGCTGTTCATCAAGGTTATATTGCCGAGATTAACTTAAAGAGTTTGGTTGTTGATTATAGTGACTTTATTAGTTCGCTTAAAGTGACACCAGATACTGCCTTGGTGTTATTGGATGAGATTCAAGACCCACATAATGTGGGTGCGATTATTAGATCGTCGGCTGGTTTTGGAATTGCGGGAGTCTTGGTGCCAGAACATAATCAAGCCCAGATCAGTGGTTCAGTTATTAAAGTATCAGCTGGGATGGCCTTTCGGGTGCCGCTGGTGACTATTGGAAATGTAAATAATACTGTTCGTGATTTGAAGGAGAAAGGTTTTTGGATTTATGGTTTAGACGAAGATGCTGATCATCCTCTCCATCAAGAAGTTTTCGATGCTCCAACTGTTTTTATTTTGGGTAATGAAGCTAAGGGGATTAGGGAAAAAACCAAGGAACTGTGTGACATTAGATTAGCGATTGAACTCAATCCACAATGTGAGTCGTTGAATGTGGCCGCTTCCACCGCAGTGACTTTGTACGCTTGGAGCAACCAACATCAATCTGTTTTAAAATAATATGTCTGACATTAAACTTGTCGGTTTTGACTTAGATGAAACTTTGACTACTAATAATAGTTGGGTTGATTTGAATCGGGGGATGGGAATTACAATTGCAGAGGATGAAGAATTATACCGAGCCCATGTGTCGGGTGAATTACCTTATAAAGACTGGTTAGATAAATTGACTGCTTTGTATATCAAAAACGGGCTAGCTAGTCGAAAAAATATTATTGATATTCTAAAACAATATTCCTTGAGAGAAGGTGTACGCGAGTTGATTATTGAGCTTAAAGCTAGAGGGTATTATACAGCTGTTATTTCTGGTTCGAGTGATGTGATGGTAAATTTAATTAAAGCAGATCTAGGTTTGGATTTTGGGTTATCCAATAACACTCTGGTTTTTAATGAGGATGATATTTTAGTTGAAACTGTGACTGTTGGTCTAGACACTGAGGCTAAAAATGAATTATTAAAACAGTTGTGCAGTTCTTTAAGTCTTGATTTAACCCAGTGTTTATATGTTGGTGATGGGCACAACGACCTGGGGGTTTTTGCCTCTACTGGCCATGGAGTGACTTTCAGGGGGATGAAAATTGAAGATAAAGCCTGGCGAGTGATTGACCACTTTTCCGAAATTCTGCAGTTAATTGACTAATTTGACAAGTGCCTAGTTTTGATATATAGTAATAGACATAAGCACATCTTAACGTTTCGTTTTTGAAATTAATCCTTTTACTAGATTTTCGGAAACGGCTCCAGACTGAGCTCTAAGTGGCTGTTAGTCTGTCGAATATACGAAGAGACCGCTTCTAAAAATTTATGGAAAACAAACGCAATTTTTCGCGCCCAGCGCGATCTGGTTATAGTTCTAACTCTAGTTTTCGTTCTAGTCGACCACCTTCAACTGGTGGTGGTTTTCGTGGTCGCCCTAGTAGTCGTAGTGGTGGAAGTAGTCGGGGTCGCGGTAAGGGCCAAGGTCAGTACCTAGATTTACGAGTTTTTGTTAACAAGGCGGTCATTGTGGAAGAAGTAGAACATTTCTTACCGGAACACAATTTTACTGATTTCTTAATTGAAGACAAATTAAAGCAGAGTATTACTACTAAGGGCTATATTGCTCCCACCCCGATTCAAGATCGGATCATTCCTCATATTTTAAAGGGTCAAGACGTAGTTGGTATTGCTAATACCGGGACTGGTAAAACAGGAGCTTTTCTAATTCCTTTGATTAACAAAGTATTAAAAAATAAAGAGGAGAAGGTTTTGGTGGTGGTGCCGACTCGTGAATTAGCTATTCAGATCAACCAAGAGTTGAAAGGTCTAACTCCGATGATGAGTATTTTCTCAGTCGTGTGTGTTGGTGGAATGAACATTCAACCGCAAATTCGTGATTTACGTCACCATAACCAATTTATTATTGGGACTCCTGGCCGAATCAAAGATTTGATTGATCGCCGAGCCCTCGATCTGTCCAATGTTAAAACAGTGGTTTTAGATGAAGCTGATCGAATGTTGGACATGGGTTTTATTGGTGATATGCGTTTCTTGATGACCAAGATGTCAGCAGATCGTCACACACTTTTCTTTTCAGCTACTATGTCTAAAGAAATTGAACGATTGGTTCACGAGTTTTTACGTGAGCCGGTCTCTATTTCAGTGAAGACTCAAGATACTTCAAAGAACGTTGATCAAGATATTGTAAAGATGAAAGCTGGTCAGGATAAAGTAGAAGCTTTAAGAGATTTACTAATCCAGACTGGTTTTAATAAAGTTTTGATTTTCGGTCGAACTAAACATGGGGTAGAAAAATTAACTTCTAGTCTATCTAGATTTGGTTTTAAAGTGGAATCAATCCACGGCAACAAGAATCATGTTCAGCGACAACGAGCCTTGAATGCTTTCAAGGATGATAAAGTTCAAATTCTAGTGGCTACTGATGTGGCCGCTCGTGGTTTGGATATTGTGGGGGTCAGTCACGTGATCAACTATGAATTACCGGCTACCTACGAAGATTACATTCACCGTATCGGCCGAACTGGTCGTGGTAATATGAAAGGCCAAGCTCTTACTTTTGTTGATTAAACATATCTAAAAAAGCTAATTTATATAGCGAACCTAAAAACAATCACTTAGAAGTGATTGTTTTTAGGTTCGCTAAGATAGCTTTTGGGCTAAATTGGGTGGAATCAAACTGATAGTGGTCAGGTATTCCTTATAGATCGACTTCTTGGTACAATAGCCGGATATTAATATTTAAGATTGAATTTTATGAATAATTTATTTTGGACAGTTTTGGTGTTGTTAATAATTGGTGGCGCGGGTGTTGTTTATTTTACTTCTCCTAAATCTATTCCCGATCCGATTCAAAATATTGCCACTACGACCCAAGCGGTGGCGACTACTTCGAGTTCTGGTGAGGTGGAAGGTAAAAAACTAGTGGATGGTAGTTATGTTTTAGACGCTAGTAAAACCTCAGCTACTTGGGAGGGGAAAAAGGTGATTTTGGCTAATTGGATTGATCGAGGAACTATTAAAATCTCATCAGCCGAGGTGTCAGTGGTTGGAGGAGAGATCAGTAAAGGACGAATTGAGGTTGATATGAACTCAATCTCAGCTAGTCAAACAGGGTCAGGTAGTGGTACCGATCGCTTAAACGGCCATCTTAAATCAGATGATTTTTTTAATGTCGAAAAGTATCCTAAAGCTGTTTTTGATCTTGATCGATTGGATAAAGGGGAAACAGATGGTACTTTTGTAATTAAGGGCCGACTAACTATTAGAGATGTGACTAAGCCGATTGATATTCCAGTGAATATTAAACAAGAAGGTTCAGCTTTGATGGTGACTGGTAAAGCAACAGTGGACAGAACTGTTTATGGTGTTAAGTTTGGTTCCACTAAATTCTTTGCCGATCTAGGTGATAATGTGGTTGGTGATACCTTTAGTTTGGATTTCAATTTAGCCTTAAAAACCAAGTAAATTTTTAAAGGTGAGTTGAAAGGGGCAACCAATTATTTGGTGGCAGGGAAAGAATTGACTAAAACAAATTTTTAAGTTACTATACAAAAGCGAGGCGTGCTTCGGAGAGGCGCCTTTTCTTTTTCAAAATATGGAAATTCGTAACATTGCTATTATTGCTCACGTGGACCACGGTAAGACGACCTTAACTGATGCTATTATGCGTCAGACAGGAGCGGCCGTTGAGGGAGTAAGTATGGATTCAAACGCTCTGGAACTAGAGCGGGGTATTACTATTTATGCTAAAAACGCCGCTGTTTTATACAAAGGAACCAAAATCAATATTGTTGACACACCAGGTCACGCCGACTTCGGTTCAGAGGTAGAACGGGTCCTTCGGTCCATCGACTCAGTTATTTTGGTGGTAGATGCGCAAGAAGGTCCAATGCCCCAAACTCGATTTGTGCTTAAAAAATCTCTAGAATTAGGTCTTAAACCATTGGTGGTGATCAATAAGATAGATAAGCCGGCTGCTGATCCAAAACATGTGGAGGAATTGGTATATGAATTATTTCTAGACCTAGGAGCTTCTGATGACCAACTTGATTTCAAAACTATTTACGCGATTGGTCGTGACGGTGTAGCTAAAAAATCTTTAGATGACGAATCAAAAGATTTAACACCTTTACTAGATTCTATTTTAGAGAATGTGCCTGTGGCAGCTGGATCAGCTGAAGCACCTTTACGTTTCCAACCTTTTAACTTGGCTTATGATAATTTTTTGGGTCGTCTAGCGGTGGGACGAGTTTATGATGGAGTTATTAAAAACGGCGATACAGTCTATGTTAAGGAAATTAATGGTAAGAGTTATAGTGGTAAGTTAACCAAACTCTTTACTTTTAAAGGTCTAGCTCGGGAAGAAGCAACTCAAGCGGAAGCTGGAGATATTGTGATGATTTCTGGTCTACCTGAAATTTATATTGGTGACACGGTTTGTGGTGGTCCTGACGTTGAAGCTCTACCAGCTATTAATATTGATGAACCAACCATTGCTCTCAACTTTTTGATTAACAACTCACCTTTTGCTGGCCGAGAAGGTAAGTACGTGACCACTCGTCAGATCCGTGAACGATTAGAAAGAGAGTTAGAAGTAAACGTCGGTTTGCGAGTTGATTTTACTGATGCTGAGGTCTTTAGGGTTTTTGGTCGCGGTGAATTACACATTGCTATTTTGTTAGAAAACATGCGTCGAGAAGGTTATGAAATGCAGGTTTCCCAACCACAAGTAATTATCAAAGAGGTTGATGGTCATAAACATGAACCATTTGAAGAGGTAACTATCGACGTACCAGCTGAAATGCAGGGTGCAGTAATCGAGCGTCTAGGTCAACGAGGTGGGGTTATGATGGATCTGAAAGCTCATCACGGGGTTGTCCGTCTAACTTTTGAAGCTCCGACTCGAGGTTTGCTTGGCTTTCGTAACCAGTTTATCGTTGATACTAAAGGTGAGGGAATTTTCTCTAGTCGTTTCTTAGAGTTCCGCCCTTATTACGGAGAGATTAGGAAAAAGGCGACCGGCTCGATGACCTCGATGATGTCTGGAAAAGCTCTGGGCTATGCTCTGTGGAACTTACAAGACCGGGGGGTACTCTATATCATCCCAGGAACTGAAGTATATGAAGGTATGGTGATCGGAAATACTGCTAAGGGTGATGAGATGGCTGTGAACCCAATTAAAGGTAAACAATTAACAAACATGCGGGCTTCAGGAACTGATGAAAACGTGATGTTGGTGCCCCCATTTGAAGTTACTATTGAACGTGGTCTAGAAATTATGACCGGTGATGAATATCTTGAAATTACTCCAAAAAGTGTCCGCTTGCGTAAGCAATTTCTAACAGAATCAGAACGATCAAAAGGAAAGAGAAAAGATTAAGTTTTTTATAAACTTAATTTCTTAAGAAAAACCGATAATTCGTCGCCTTCGAGTTTACGATAACGACCAACTTCTAAGTCGTTTAGTTCAATGTTCATAATTCGAGTGCGAATCAGACGAATAACTTCATAACCACAAGCGACCACCATGCGACGAACTTGGTGTTTTTTGCCTTCAGTTAAAATGATGGTTATTTCTTTATCGCTGGTTTTAGTGGCCTGAGCTGGTTTAGTTTTATAATTTTCAATCCTGATTCCACCTGAAAGTTTCTTGATGGCTTCTGGATCAACGGTTTTGTTAATAGTTACAACATATTCCTTTTCGTGATTCTTGTCGGGATTAAGGAGGGCGTCAGTAATCCGGCCATCGTTGGTTAAAATAATCAAACCAGAAGAATTTTTATCTAGTCGGCCGATTGGAAAGATGTCTCGGGGAAGGGCTAGGCTTTTACGGATATCTACCTCTTTTTCGTCAGAACTGTTGGTGGCGATGCCGACAGGTTTGTGATAGGCGAGGTAAGTATAGGTTTTTTCCGTGACTTTTTTATGTAATACAACCTTGTCTCCTTCGTTGACTTCATCGCCAAGCTGGGCTAAGCGACCATTAAGTTTAACTAAACCTTGTTTGATTAGTTCATCTGCCCCTCGACGAGTGGCCATTTTCTGCTCTGCTAGATATTTGTTGATACGCATAGGTGTTCTTCATGCTACAATAGTAAGTGATGTTTAGCAAAGTTTTCTATTTTCTAGATCGGCTCATCCTAGGCACTGTCAAAAAGATCAGTGTACCTCTAGCTCGTTTTTCTTTGTTTGTGGTGTTCTTCTGGTTTGGGGCTTTGAAGGTATTTGGCATGAGTCCAGCTAATCCGTTAGTAGCCCAACTCTTAACTAAAACTCTACCTTTCATCTCATTTGAGCAATTTATTATTGCTTTTGGTGTTTATGAGATGGTTATTGGCATTTTCTTTCTGTTGCCTCGTTATGAACGAATCGCTATTTTCTTATTAATACCGCATTTGGTCACAACTTGCTTACCTTTGTTTTTATTACCAACAGTGACTTGGACTAGACCCTTAGTGCCAACCATGGAAGGTCAGTACATCATTAAAAATTTGGCCATTATTGCGACCGCCTTAGCCTTAGCTTCAAGACTACATCCTCATTACCGTAACTAGTTTTACAAGGTCTCTATCTTTGAGGCCACAATAAAATCGTTTTTAGATAGTCCACCAATAGCGTGGGTGGTGAGATTAATGGTTACTTTTTTGTAGTCGTGCAAGTTAATATCTGGGTGATGGTTTTCGGTCTCAGCTAAGATCCCAACTTGATTAACGAAAGCCAGAGCTTCTTTGAAGTTAGTAAAAACAAATTCTTTAGTTATATTTTTTCCATCGACAATATTCCACCCATTTTCCAGTTGGCTAAGAAGAGGTTTATACAGCGTTTCCGTTAAAGGTAACATACCACCTTCACAGGGTAGACAGTGCTCATTGGTTAGATTGTTGGTCATATTAACTAAATGGCCTCGTCAGCTAGGCGTGTGTAAATCTCGACCAAACTGAAAAAGAAGCTCAAGACAACTGGCCCTAGAAGAAAACCGATCGGACCAAAGACTGACAAACCACCTAAAACAGAAATTAAAATCAAGAAAGGATGCACTTTCATACCCCGCTCAATCAAAAATGGTCGAATAAAGTTATCAATAGTTCCCACTATTAAGATAGACCAAATAGCTAGGCCAATAGCAGCCCAGGTGTGGCCAGCAAAATATAGAAAAACAGCAGCGGGAAGCATAATGATTGAAGGGCCAACACCTGGTATTAAAGCGGCGATAACCGAAGCGCTACCTAATAGAAAAGCTTCTGGTACTCGGAAGATAAACAGACCAATGGTGGTGATGATACCTTGGATGAGGGCCACTAACAGAGATCCTAAGACGACAGAATGAACGGTCGCTTCAAATCGTTTAATAATAGACTCACTGTCGTCCTTACTTAGAGGACTAAGTTTGTATAAAGCTTTTTTAAATTTACTACCGTCTTTAATTAAATAAAATAGCGCAAATAAAAAGACTAGTAAATTTACAGCTAAACTAATAGCGCTAGAAAAAAGTTGATTAAGATTATCAGTAATCCAGGTGGTAAATTTCTGGCGAATGGGTTCTAAATCAAAAGCCTTGTTCTCTAGACCGGGGATGTACCCAGTGATTTGTTTGGTTATTTCACTAGTAGTGTTTTTAACAGATTGACCACCGTCTGGGCCTAGATAATTTTGGTAGACATCTTGAGCTTGATTGAAAATTTGAGTACCAATAATACCTGTTGGAACCAGGATGAGGGCGACAATAATCAAAAAAGTGGTCGTGGTGGATAGGATAGGTTTTGAGCTAAATCGACGGTCAACCCAGCGGTATAAAGGTCGCGAGACAATAGCAAAAGTTAGGGCCAGAAACAGTCCAGGGAAAAATGGTTTAAAAATAAAGAGGACAGAGGCTAGGGCTAAAGCTAAAGCGGTAAAAAATGATACAGTTTGGATACGGTTTTTAATCATCATCTAATTGTATCTATTTTTTGTTATACTACAAGTTATGAACGAGAAACTATTTATACCTGTTTTGTTGGGAACTAGTCGGCCTGGTCGTCGTAGTGAAGCGGTGGCTAAGTTTGTAGTTGAAGAAACTGAGGCTTATGGGTTTGAGACTGACTTGCTTGATATTAAAGATTTTTCAATTGGTAATACAATTGAGCTGACGGAGACTACTAATAGATGGCGAGAAATAATGACCAAAGCTGATGGTTTAATTATTGTGGCTCCAGAATATAATCATGGTTATTCTGGAGAACTAAAAATGTTACTTGATTTGGCTTATCAAGAATATAATCGTAAACCGCTGGGTATTTGCGGAGTCTCGACTGGACCACTAGGTGGATCAAGAATGGTAGAGCAGTTACGCTTGGTAGCTGTCGAGCTGCAGATGGTGCCGATTAGGAATGCGGTTTATTTTTCTTTGGTCCAAGATATTATAGGTGAAGATGGACGAGTTAAGGATCCGGATAACTGGCGAAAGAAATTAGGAACTGTTTTAGATGAGATGAAGTGGTATGGTCAAGTTTTGAAAGAGGGAAGGAATAAAAATAAATAATCTCAACCAAAAAATCCGGCTTAAGCCGGATTTTTTGGTTGAGAAGTTTTAAATTTAGGCGAATGATTCGTCTACTGCCTGTTTGACATCAACTCCGTCGGCACGGCCTGATAATTCTTTCATAATTACGCCAACAAATTGACCAGCTTTAGATTTATCGGTCATACCTAGCTCGGCTTTTTTTGCCTCGACTACTTTTTTAATTTCTTCCAAACTCATCATGGCTGGTAAGTAAGTCTCAAGAATAGCTAATTCTACTTTCTCATCATCAGCTAATTCTGGTCGGCCACCAGCGATAAATTGGTCAATGGAATCTTTTCGTTGTTTAGAGGTACGCTTGATAACTGCTAAGACCTCCTCATCGGTTAGTAGGTCGGTCGGGGTTTTACCTTTAGCGACAGCTTCGTTAGTAAAAGCGCTGACTAAGCCACGAACCACTGTCAATTTGACCTGGTCTTTAGCTTTCATGGCTTCTTTAATTTCATTTTTGATTTGCTCGTGTAGGGACATGGTATTTAAAGTTAACGATTATAAAGATATTGTGGCATAAAAAGGGTCTTTAGAAAAGGGAAGTCCCGGAGCGACGCAGATGGCGCGCTCCGGGACAGGTCACCATTGGTGGTGACATTTTTTGCAATATTTCAAGACACTTCGATTGTGGTCGGTACCGATCGGTTTAATCTTTGTTTTGTCGGAGTTCCCGCAATTCGGGCAGGAACCGAAAACCAGAGATTTAATACCTAGGCGCAGACCTTTCCAGCTTTGACGGAGTTGCATCATCACCACTTCAATGTCCATGGCTAGTGCTCCTTTCTGGCTCTGTTATTAATCATAGACCTATTTAAGCTATAAAGACAATGGGTAAGCAAAAATTAGAAAATCATATATACTTTCCATATGTCAGATCTAGACTATAAATTCACTGAAGAATATAAGCGTTTAAATACTCACCAAAAGGAGGCGGTGGACACTATTGAAGGTCCGGTGATGGTGGTGGCTGGTCCAGGGACAGGTAAAACTCAAATTTTAACCTTACGCATTGCCAATATTCTCAAACAAACCGATACCGCCCCGGCTAATATTTTAGCCTTAACCTTTACTGAAAGCGCGGCGGCCAATATGCGGAAACGTTTAGCGACTATTGTTGGTAGTCGAGCCTACCAGGTGGTGATTAGTACTTTTCATGGTTTTTGTAATGACGTGATCAAAAATTATCCAGAAGAATTCCCGCGAATTATTGGTTCGACTAATATTACGGAGATTGATCAAATAAAAATCATCGAAGAGTTACTGAACAAGTTGCCGTTGAAAATTTTGCGACCATTTGGTGATCCGCTGTTGTATGTGAAGCCAATCTTGTCATCGATTAATGAATTAAAACGAGAAGGTTTGAGTCCAGCTGAGTTTACTCAGATTGTGGTTAAAAAAGATAAATCGTTTGATCAAATTCCTGACTTGCGCCACGAGAAAGGAGCTCATAAAGGTAAAGTGAAATCAATGTACGAAAAGTTGCGTCGGCAGATTGATAAAAATTTGGAATTGGCCGACGTTTATGCTGGTTACGAAGCGGAACTGACTAAACGTAAATTTTATGATTACAGTGACATGATCATGGAAGTGTTGCGGGAATTGCGAACCAATCAGACTTTGCTCTCTAGTCTCCAAGAAGAACATCAATACATTTTGGTGGATGAACATCAAGATACCAACAATGCCCAAAATAAAGTCTTGGAATTAATCGCTAGCTTTCATGACTATCCCAACTTGTTTGTGGTGGGGGACGAAAAGCAAGCTGTCTTTCGTTTTCAGGGAGCATCGCTAGAAAATTTTTATTATTTCAAACACCGTTTTCCAGAAGCTAAATTAATAGTCTTGGAAGATAATTACCGTTCGACACAGGCGATTCTTGACCAGGCTCATTCACTGCTACCTGGTCAGGCGGAGTTGAAGGCTAACACGGGTCACTTAGCCGAATCTATCAAAGTAGCTGTCTGTTCGTCGCCCTTATCGGAGTTGTATTTTGTGGCTTCGTCCGTCAAATATCAGATTGCGTCCGGGGTTGAGCCGTCAGAGATAGCTGTTTTGTATCGAGACAATCGAGACGCTTTTCCTATTGCTAACGTACTTGATAAATTGGGGGTGTCTTGTGTGATTGAATCTGATGACAATTTACTCGCCGATATTGATATTCGGAAGTTGCTGATTTTATTTAAAGCTATTTATTATTTTGATAATGATGAAGCTTTGGCTCAAGCTCTACATTTAGACTTCTTGGGAGTAGAACCAATTGACGCTTATGGTTTGATCAGACAAGCTAGTCAATCAAAACAATCTTTGATTTCTTTGGTAGGCGGAAAGTTTCCAACCTTAGCCAAACAACTGTCCGATTGGAATGTGGCGAGCCATAATTTGGAATTACTACCACTCGTGGAGAAAGTTTTGAAAGAATCAAAGTTGCTAGACAGGCTAGTCACCAGCAGTACGGCTCGAAAACGGCTAGAGACCATTGGTGCTTTATTTAATACTATGTCTGATTTGGTGGCGAGCCATCCGGAAGCGGGGCTAGAAGATTTCCTCGAATTTATCGAAACGGTCAACAAACATCAAGTGTTATTGAAAAATAAAAGTCGAGCAAGTGTGGTTGGCAAGGTACGCCTGATGACTGTCCATCGGTCCAAAGGTTTGGAGTTTCAATCGGTCTTTATTATTGGCGCTTATGACGGTCACTTTGGTGGTCGGAGTAGTCGCGACAAATTGAAGTTATTGTCCGAAATATATCAGTTGGTTGATAGAGACAAAGAAGGGGGTGAAGAGGACGACAAAGATACTGGTGATGAACGACGCTTGTTTTATGTAGCCTTAACTAGAGCTAAGCAATTGGTCACCATTAGTTTGTCGGCGATTAGTGATAGTGGTCGTGAACAGGTGCCAAGTCAGTTTATTGCCGAACTGAAGCCTGAGTTAATAGAATATGTTGATACAAGTGGTTTGACTGACAAGTTAGCTGAAGTTCGAGAAACTTTGCTTAGCCCGACTCCAGCCAAGGAGAGTGACCTAAAGGATCGGGAATATATTGCTGGTTTGTTTCGTGATCAGGGTTTGTCGGTCACAGCTTTAAATAACTACCTGGCTTGTCCATGGCAATACTTTTATCGTAATCTCATTCGTTTGCCAGCGGTGCCGACCAAGCATCAGGCTTATGGTATTGCGGTTCACGCGGCCCTCAGAGACGCCTTCAAGCATGCCAAGGAGCGAGATATTACCAAAGAGTCACTCTTGGCTAGTTTTGAGAAGTATCTTCGTCAGGAGCCGTTAACGGAAAAGGATTTGGTGGAGACCTTGGCAAAAGGTTTGGAATCACTTAGTGGGTGGTTTGATACTTATCACCAAAGTTGGAATATTAATGTGTTGACCGAGTTTAATATTAAAGGAGTGGAGTTAACTTCAGATATTAAATTGGTGGGAATGCTCGATAAAATAGAGTTTACAGGGGATGGTGCTGATGTAAATGTAGCAGATTATAAAACTGGCAAGCCAAAAAGCCGGAATGATTTGATGGGCGCGACTCGTGATGCGGATGGAAATTATTACCGCCAGTTGGTGTTTTATAAAATCCTGTTAGATTTATTTGAGGATGGAAAGTATAAGATGATGTCTGGGGAAATAGATTTCGTGGAGCCAAATGATACGGGGAAGTATAAAAAAGAAAAGTTTGAGATTCCAGATAATGATGTGATTGAATTGACTGATACGATTAAAAAAGTGGCGGATGAAATTATTAATCTAAAGTTTTGGGATAAAACTTGTGATGATAAGGATTGTGAATACTGTGCCTTGCGACGGCTAATGACAGACGCTAACTAAAGCAATTTTGGAGCACGGATATTTTCTTGCTAGAAAATTCCTCAAGTCTCGATCCGTCGATCTTCCGAAGTCTCCAAAATTGCTTTAGTTTGCTTAACTTAAAAAATAAAAAAACAAAACCCGCCCCACGAACGCAAGGCGGGAATCGTCTTGGTTGCGGGCGGGGTTAGGTGATTGGTTTAGGGATTCTTCTTTTCCCTGTCTGCTTCACCATATCGAGTATCACTTCCCAGGTGTACAGATCATTTGTGTGCTGAACGCCGTGCTCAAGCCTCTCAAGGGCCCTTAGCTGATTCACATTTTCTTGCGGAAAGTGATCCAGTTCGGCTTTTAAGATGCGTGCATCTCGGGCCAGGTCAGCTTTTTCTCTTTCTAGCTTCTCCAAACGTTTCGCCCGTTTGGCGACTTGTTCGTTCTTCGCTTCCTTGAGAATCAGACACAATAACAGCATACAGGTGACCATAACGCCGAGGCAGATGGTGATAATCACTTCCGGAGTGCTCATATGAGACCTCTCTTTTTGTTCAGGTTTATAATTATAAAATTGGCCACATAGCCAATCTATCTAATCATTATTATGACATATATTTATATAAAATGCAAGTTCTATCGAGTATCTTTGAGAGTAAGACTTGGATAGAGACCTAAAAGTGTCACAACACCTAGAGCGAAGAATATGGTTTGGTAGTTGTCGGTGTTAAGGAAAATTAAAGCAAAAGCTGGGGCGGCTATATAAGCTAAAGGTGAAAGGTTTCTCGAGAAGCTAAGGATGGGGGCGTCGTTCCCGTCAATTCGTTTGAAAAGAGCTGTTTCTTTCATAATCTCGATGGTGGCGGCACCCACTCGAGTTAGAAAAAGTAGCCCTGCCCAGAGCCACATATATTTCGTCTGCAAAGTTGATATTAAAATAGTGGCGACACCGGCAATCATAAAGCCAGTCGCCAAGAGTTCTCGTTCACCCAACCACTTGTCGGCTATTTTACCGAGTGGGTATTCAATGATAACAAATGGAATTAACATGATGGTGAAAATAAAACCGATTTCTGTCCAAGAAAAACCAATTTGTTCATGAAGGAGTAGTGGTAAATAAATCACCATGACTGCGTAGAAGAAGTTTAGTAAAAAATCGGTTGTGAGAATTTTGCGAAGAGCTCGATCTTTGGCGGTGTTTAATTTGCCCAATCGGGCCAATAGGTCTTGGATGGTGCTGGTTGGGTCACACACTGTTCGTTCGGGTAAAACCTTACCAATAATGATCATGAAAGGCACCATTAAAATCGCGGAAATAAAATACAATAAATAAAATCTTTCGGTTGGACCCAAGATGGTGCTAGCAATGATAGGAGAAGCGAGCCAAGCTAGGTTGATGATAGTCATAAAGACGCCACGGATACCACCAGTGTCTTTGTTGTCAGAGATTGTTTCTAGATAAAGATCGGTGTTATAACGGGCGACTTGAGTGAGGGCGTAGTAGGAGATAAAACCCAAGATCGAAAATAAAACCAGAGGGGATTGCCAGACAATGAGGAGTAGTCCACCAATACTGAGGCTGGAAATAATAACGGTTGATAATTTGATTCCTAGTCGACACAGGATCTTAGGTATTAGTAGGGTTAAAATAATCGTAGTAATAGAGCCTAAACTATAAATTAACCCAACTTTATTTTCGGGTACTAAAGTAGCTAAATAGGAGGAGTTGATGTAGGAAGTCAGAGAAGCGGTCAGAGTTAAAAAAAAGACCGCTACATAGGTGATAATGCGAAGTTGTTTGGCTGAAGCGTTTACGAGCATGGGTTAATTATACTGGAAGAGTGGTAATTTAAAAACCCGCCGATCGGCGGGTTTTTAAATTAAACTTCAATTAAGACAGGAAGAATGATTGGTCGTTTGTGAGTTTTTTGGAAGAGGTATCTACCCAAGTCTTCTCGAACGGAATTTTTGAGATAATCAAAATTAATTGGGTGCATTTTACTGGTGGCGTCTTCAATTGTTTTTTTAGTTAAGCCACGAACTTGGTGAAGGAGATCTTGAGATTCTTTTAGATAAACAAAGCCACGAGAAATAATGTCTGGTGATTTGCGAACCTTACCAGTTTTTACATCAATAATGGCGATGACCACAAACATACCGTCTTGTGACAAGACCTGTCGATCACGAATGACTACTTCTTGAACATTGTCGTTGCCTAAACCGTCAACCATTACTAAGCGACTAGAAGCTGTTTCCTTGCGAGGGATCATTTTGGTTCCACCTTCAATGATTTCTACAATCATGCCGTTGTCTGGTACAACAATATTTTTCTCAGGCATACCTAGTGAAATGGCTAAATCTTCGTGAACGCGCAACATGTAATGACTGCCGTGTACTGGCATGAAGAACTTCGGCTTAATCATTTTGTGAATCCAGGCCATTTCACCACTGTAAGAGTGGCCAGATGAGTGGACGTTGGCGATACCATAGTGAATGATCTTAGCTCCAAGGCGAGCTAAGTTGTCTTTCAATCGATCAACACTTTTTTCATTACCAGGAATAACAGATGAAGATAGTAAGACAGTGTCTCCCTTTTTCAATTTGAAAGTACGGTGTTCTTTATTGGAGATACGCATTAAAGCAGCAAACTCGTCACCTTGAGCGCCGGTAGCCAAGACTACTAGACGATCGTCGGGATAATCCCCAATACTTTCTGAGGGGATAATAGTATCTTTGTTTACTTTAAGAATACCGAGTTCTTTAGCGATCTCGATATTATTTTTCATCGAACGTCCTTCGACGGCGACTTTTTTGCCCAATTCTTCAGCGGACTGAACAACTGAGATGATGCGATCAAATAAAGAAGCAAAAGTCCCAATAACTATTCGGCCGGGCACGTTGCGGATGATTTCTTTTAGGTTGGCGTGGACTTCTTTTTCTGGATAAGAGAATCCTTCCTTGGTGACGTTTGTGGAATCAGCGATAAGGAGTAGATTATTTTCCGCTCCGAGTTTAGTGTAGGTATCAATCTCAAATTGAGCTGGAACACCATCCTTATTTTCGATTTTTAAATCGCCAGTGAAAATGACATTACCATAAGGGGTTTCGACGATGACACCAAAACAGTCAGGAATAGTGTGAGTGGCCCCGAAGAAACGAATCTTAAGGTCTCCTAGTTGCAAACTCTCATGTTTTTCCACCAAACGAATATCTAGTTTGGGTAGATAAGGAAATTCTTCTTGACGCTTCTTAATCATAACTGAGGTCAATAGAGAAGTATAAAGTGGCGGATTGCCGAGTTTTGGCATGACATAAGGGATACCCCCGATGTGGTCAAGGTGGCCGTGAGTAATAATAACCGCTTTGATTTTGTGTTTATTATCTTCAACGTAAGTAGAGTCAGGAATAATGTAATCAATACCAGGAGTTTCTTCGCCAGGGAAAGCTAGACCGATGTCGATCACTAAAATGGTGTTATCAAATTCGATTGCGGTCATATTCTTACCGATTTCTTCTACCCCTCCAAGAGGAATAACCCGGATAACACCCGGGTCAATTGGTGGAATAATTTGTTTTTGACGATTATCGCTTTTCTCACCACCATCACCACTGTTGTGGGGTTGGCTATTACCGAAAGGTCGACGACGTGGGCCACCTGGTCGAGAGTTAGGTGGGCGTCTGGTTGGTCGACGATTGCCGGCTGGTTTTGGTTTATTGGTGTCAGGACTTGGGACGGTGGCCGGAACTGCTGTTTGGTTGCTATCTGTTGTTTCCATAAATGTTGTTCTAATTTAATAATTTTCTATTGTTTAATAATGTTGTTGTTGCTAGCAAATATTTTCCAAATACTCTCGGTGTTAATGAATGTTTTGTGTATCTCATTAAATCGATCGCTGGTAGTTTGGAGAGTATTTAGTTTTAGGTTTTTTAGTTCATCGGGTATCGCATAAATAAAATAAGGAGCATATAAGAAGATGGCGGGAATATCATTTTGAATTTCTTGGATAGCTTTATTTTGATCAATTTTACTTTGATCAGGATCTAAGGTGGTGCGAGAATTATCCAACCATTTGTCTACTTTAAGGTTTGTATATTGGGCAATATTTAAACCAGGATCTAAACGTTGAGATGAGTGCCAAAAAGCAAATAAGCCTTGATTTTGACTGACCACCTGACCAAATAGAAGAGCATCATATTTACGAGGTCTAATAGCTGTTTGTTGTAAGGTTCCAGTTTCAAAAACTTTTAACTCAACATCAACTCCAACTTTTTTCCAAGTATTTTGGATTATTTCGCCCGCTTTTTTTAACTCTGGTGTATCAGAAGTTGATAAGGACAAACTCAAAGTAGTTGTAGTTTTCTTTTTTGGGTCGGTTTTCTCGTAGATACCAGTGGAGGTATTTTTTTTCCAACCAGCTTGTTCTAAAATTGCCCGAGCTTGTTCAATTTTTTGGTTCTCGTTGTAATTGTCTTTAGGGGCTTGATTCGTTTGGGTGGGGCCGTTTAAAGGTAAGCCGTGACCCAGTAGAACTTTTGTGACTAGAGTGTCTTTATTGATAGCCGTGTCTAAAGCCAAGCGAACTTCTTTGTTGGCTAAAACGGGAGCTTGGTTTTGGTTAAAGAAAATAGCAAAAATACGAGGTAGGGGTGATTCCTCAACGCGAGCGTTTTTTAATTTTAAATTATTAGCCACTTCTGGACTGATCGCTGCCATCGAATTTATAGCACCAGTTTCGTAGGCTAACAAACGTTCAGTTTCGTTGGGATAAATATTTATGACAATGGAGATTCGTGGTTTACCTAGGGCAAAATTAGAAAAAGGCTCTAAGTTATAATATTGAGGAATACCAGTAGAATCTTTTTTCATCTTACTGATTAAGTAAGGTCCGGAACCAATCGGATTAGTATTTAAATCACTAAAAGGGAAATTGTCTGGGGTGACATCTGACCATAAATGTTTTGGTAAAATACCGATAGTTAAATTTTCCAGAAAACCAATATATGGTTGCTCTAGGACAAAAACAATTGTTTGAGCATCGGGTTTTTCTACAGAAACTCCCTGCCAGTTGGCCCGCCGAGGGCTTTTGATTAGAGGATCTTGAGCTTTGCTGATAGTAAATTCAATGTCGTCACTAGTTAGAGGTTGATCGTCATGCCAGGTCAAATCTGGCTTTAAAGTAAAGGTGTAACGTTTACCATCAGTTGAAACTTCGTATTTTTCTGCTAAATCAGTGGTTAGTGATCCATCAGCCTCCCTTCTTAGTAAACCAGAGTAGACTAAGTTGGTCATGTCTCGGTCGGTGTCGTAGGTGGCTAGAATCGGGTTAATAAATCTAAGTGGTCCGACCATGCCCTCTGTCATACTGCCACCACTGGTAGCAATTTGAGTCATGGAATTTTTGTTAGCTAAGATTAAACTAGAAACCAAGGTAATGGTGCCTATAATAGCGAGACAGAGTAAAAGTAGCTGTACTTTTTTAGGAAAAGAAACATAAGCAGCTTTTAATTCTAACTTATTAGGGATAGCTCGGGAGTTGGTTAACCAAGAGCTAATCTTGGCTTTAAACGCCACAAAAAGATCGTTCACGGAATATATTTAAGAGAGTCTAAAATTTGGTAAATTTAAAGATATAAGCAAAAACCGAATAGTATTATTGTAACTCAGGTTAGATGAACAATGCAAGGACAGCTGATCCAACAAACAGAATAGCAACAATAATAGTAGCGGTAAAAAAGGTTTTTTCTAGACCTCTTTTTTTGTGAAATGAACCAGCACTTTCTCCACCACCAAAGGCGGTACCTAGACTGGCGTCATTTTGTTGAAGTAAGACCAGACCTATTAAGACAATAGATAGTCCAACTTGAACATAGGGTAATATTGAACCTATAAGTTCCATGGGTTGGATGTTAGCACGGATTTCAGTCGGTGACAATATCTGTCTTGACGTAGGTCTCCCTTCTGGCAATATAAAGGAGTTAAGTTGGTCGCTTTTAAAAATTGTAACTTTTTAAACAAGATTGTATGAAAGGAATCAACATTAAGCCGTTAGGTGACCGAGTGTTGGTCTTACCTGAACGGGAAGAAAAGAATACAACTAAATCAGGGATTATTATCCCAGATACTATTGATAAAGAACGTCCGGAACAGGGAACGGTTATAGCTGTCGGTGATGGCTGGTTTACCGAAGATGGTGACTTGGTGCCATTGCGGATCAAGAAAGGTCAAACTGTTTTATTCTCTAAATATGGGCCTGACGAAATTAAATTTGAAGGTAAAGAATATTTTATTATTAAAGAGTCGAATATATTAGCAATAATCGAGTAGGGCGCTCGCTTAGATTTTAAATTAGAGCACGGATAAACTTTTGCTAAAGTTTTCCTCAGTCTCGGCTACCCGCCTGCGAAGTCTCTAATTTAAAACTAAGCTCGCTTAATTCTTAAATATCCGTAAATACCTATGGCTAAAAATGTAATTTTTAATGAAGAAGCTCGTCGCTCGCTGAAAGCGGGAATTGATAAGTTGTCACTAGCGGTCAAAATGACCCTCGGTCCTCGAGGTCGAGCAGTAGTGATTGAAAAAGCTTATGGCGCACCACAAGTCACTCTTGATGGTGTGACAGTGGCTAAGGAAATTGAATTTGAAGATCGATTTGAAAATCTAGGGGCTAGTTTGATCAAACAGGCAGCTGATAAAACTAACGATAATGTGGGTGATGGTACTACCACTTCCATTATCTTAGCTCAAGCTTTAATTGAAGAAGGAGAAAAAGCGGTTAGTGAAAGGGGAATGAATGTGATTCATTTAGCTGATGAGATTAAGCGTGGTGGTGAAGCGATCATTGCCGCCTTAGAAGATCAAGCTGAAGAAGTGAAAGATAATAAAATAAAAGAAGTAGCTACTTTGTCAGCCAAGGATGCGGAAATTGGGGAGTTGATTGCCGATGTTTTCAAAACTGTCGGTGAAGAAGCGGTGATTACGATCGAAGATTCCAACACAGTATCTAACTCTTCTGAGGTGGTGGAGGGGATGCAATTTGATAAGGGTTATATTGCACCCTACATGGTGACTAACATGGAGAAAATGGAAGCGGAATATACTGATCCGTACATCTTGATTACCGATAAGAAAATTTCTTCGATTAAAGAAATTTTGCCTTTGCTGGAAAAATTAGCTCAAAGTGGTAAAAAAGAATTAGTCATTATTGCTGAAGATGTTGATGGTGAAGCTTTGACTACTTTGATTGTCAACAAAGTGAGAGGTATTTTCAATGGCTTGGCGATTAAGGCGCCTGGGTTTGGTGACCGTCGCAAAGAAATGTTGGAAGATATTGCGGTTGTCACTGGCGGTCAAGTGATTTCAGAAACGGTGGGCTTGAAGTTGGAAGCGATCGAAGTATCGATGTTGGGCCGTGCTCGACGGATTATTTCTAGTAAAGACAATACTATTATTGTTGGTGGTAAAGGCAAGAAAGCTGATATTGAATCTCGAGTGGCTCAATTAAAACAGGCGATTGATCGAACAGAGTCAAAATATGATAAAGATAAATTGAAAGAACGATTAGGTAAACTCTCTGGTGGAGTGGCGGTGATCAAAGTCGGTGCCCCAACCGAGTCAGCGCAAAAAGAATTGAAGCAACGTGTTGAAGATGCGGTCGCGGCTACTCGAGCGGCGATGGAAGAAGGAGTGGTGCCGGGTGGTGGTATTGCCTTGTTTAATTCCTACTCAGCCCTCGATAGTATTAAAACCAAAGATGAAGCTGGACAATATGCACTCGAAATATTACGTAAAGTAGTTTACGCGCCAATCACGGCTATTATTGAAAATAGTGGGGAGACTAGCTCGGTAATTTTGGAAGAATTAAAAACCAAAAAAGACGAAGTGAAAGGTAAGACTGACAAGTTGTGGTTGGGTTTCAATGCTCGTACTAATACAATTGAAGATCTGAAGAAGGTTGGGATTGTTGATCCGTTGAAAGTGACTAAGACTGCTTTCACTAATGCTATTTCGGTGGCGACTAATTATCTAACTATTGGGGTGGCTATTACTGACATTCCTAAAGAAGAAAAAACTGCTGGTCCGGGAGGAATGGATTATTAAATTAAGGTCAAAAAAATCACCCAACTGGGTGATTTTTTTGTCTAGTGTGGTTTTTACCCTCTATGTTATTATTAATATTAAAGTTTGCTTAACAGTTTTTTAATTAATTTATGAAAAAATATCTAGTTGTTTTGTTGATGGTTACAGTTCTTGTTCCTGGTCAGATATTTGCTGTCACTTCGGCGACGGTTACAGTTGATACAATAGTTAGTGATTCCTCGGTAAATGAACAGGGGGTGGATGTAGGTTTTTGGGGAGGATTATTTGATCGTTTAAAAAGTTTTGTTACCGGTTTTGGTTTATTTAAAAATACTCAGCCGGTAGTGGAAGAAAAACAGACAGAGAATTCTGGGGATGTGGTTAAAGATCCTTCTGGCCAGGATACAAAAACTGCGAATAAGGTTGTTGTAAAGACAGATGGCAATATGAGTCCTAACGGCCGGCCAAGTACTGTTTCTTTTAAAACAAATGTTACTAATCAAGTGGTGGGTTCTGGTCAGATTAAAACAGAGGTGGTTATTCCTAAAGTTGAATCAGTTGTATCTGTTAAACCGTTTGCTAAAAAAATTAATTTAACATCTCCTACTTCAGGGTCATCTTTTAATGCCACTGAAGATCCGATGACAATTTCCTGGAATTACAGTGGTATTAAAGATGAAACAACAATTAATATATCACTGGTTTTTGGATCAAATACTGATGACGGTGTTACCCTCTGTCGAGTTACCCCAGTTGAGGGTATAAGAATATCGGCTAAAGAATTTACTATTAAGTCTAATGGTTATAATTGTTTCCCAAACAATGACGGAGGTGATCCTTTGAAGACCTCAGGTGAATACAGGATTGCTTTTATATCAGAAGACTTTGCTGGTCAATACGATAGAGGGATCATTTATGGAAGTGGGACTTTTAAAATAAATGTAGCCAATTAGTAGTTATTTAACGCTTTTAAACCACCACCTTGGCCCTAGGGCCAAGGTGGTGGTTTTGGTTAGAGGGATATGCTAAAATTGGAGCTAGAAATTATTCGTTTAATTAACTTTATTATGATTATTTTATACGTGTTAATTGGAGTAGTGGTAGTGATTGGTCTGTGGTTTGCCTTGTCTTACAACGGTTTTATTAGTCTGGTCAACCGAACCAAAGAAGCTTGGTCTGACATTGAGGTTCAAATGAAGCGTCGTTATGATTTGATCCCTAACTTGATCAATACCGTTAAGGGTTATGCTTCACACGAAAGTGCCACTTTTGAAAAGATTACCCAAGCTCGTTCTCAAGCAATGCAAGCGGGAACAGTCGCTGAACACGCTCAAGCGGAAAATATGTTAACCGGGGCGCTTAAGTCACTCTTTGCTGTATCGGAAGCTTATCCAGATTTGAAAGCGAATGCTAACTTCCTAGAACTACAGCGAGAATTGTCTGACACCGAAAACAAAATCCAAGCTGCTCGTCGTTTCTACAACGGCAATGTTCGTGATCTAAACACTAAAATTGAATCTTTCCCATCTAACTTTATTGCTAACATCTTTAAGTTTACCGCTCGAGAATTCTTCGAATTAGATGAATCTGAACAAGCAGCGAAACAACCAGTGGAAGTAAAGTTCTAAATGTTGGTTAGGCTAGTAAAATACATAACAATTCCGGCCCTAGTTTTTTTTCTAGTGCCGGTTTTGGTTTTTGGCCAGAGTAATCGATCATATTTCTATGATCAGATTGTGGTCGACATTCAAACCAATAAAGATTCTACGGTCGATATAACCGAACGACAGACATATCATTTTAACGGAGAATATCACCAAGGTTGGAGATCCATTCCTTTAAAAGGATTTAGTAGTATTACTGATGTTGTGGTTAGCAATTCTGATGCCCCGCTTAAATATTCTTCTCGGCGACTCAATAAGCTTGATCCGGCTAGTTGGGGTCACTACACTTACTTCAAAGATGAAAACGGTTTTAATATCGAATGGTATTTTGGTCCCAATGATGTTCCTGAGTGGACACTCTCCTATAAAGTGCATGGAGCGATTAGTTTTCTAAAAGACAAAGACGAACTATATTGGAATATTTTTAGTGATTATTCTGTACCAGTCGACTCCCTGGAAGTTCATGTTTTTCCTCCAGACGAAGCGCTGGCAGCTAATCAAATACAGTCAACGGTTTATACATCCTCTGTTCCATACCAGTCTTGGCCAGAAGTTTATAAAGATTCTACCTCTGGCATAAAGTTGGCTGGGTTAACTATGCAGCTCCATGATGCTCCCCCTTATGAAAAGGTGACTGTTGCTGTCGGTTGGCCCAAAGAGATTGTTGACCAAGGGGCTTTTTGGAGGTGGTGGCTAGGTGATAATATTTTGGCAATTGTTATGGGGGTATTAATAATTTTGAATATGATAGGTTGGTTTGGGTATTGGTATTTTACTGAACGTTTTCGCAAAGGGACTGGAACCATTATTCCGCAATATGAACCGGCTTTAAATTTAAGACCAGCTGAGGTGGAGGTGGTGATGAAAGAAAGTGTTACCGCAGTTGGTTGGTCAGCGACCGTTGTGGATTTAGCGGTGAGGGGATTTCTTTTGATTAAAGAAGATAAAACCAGAATTCCAAAATTTATTAAATGGGCTTACAGCTTGTTTTTTATAGGTATTTTTATTTTCTTAGGCTCTGGTTTTGTGGGAGCTCTTTCAAGTCATCAAACAACGAATATTGGATTTATGGCAGTGTTTTCCTTTTTTATAATAGGTTCTTTTATAGTTGGCCTAAGTAAGTTTTCAAAAAAAGATTATTTGGTTGAAAAAACTAATAAAGATAACTCCACCCTACTATCTTACGAGAGAGAATTTATTAACATTTTGTGTGGTTCTACTAGTTACGTTTTTTCAACCAGAGAACTTAGGACTAATGAATCTATGGCTAAGAAGATTTATGAGAGAATGAAAAAAAATGAAGTAGACTTATATAGTATTCTTGATAAAGATAACAATCTATATAGTAACAATTTAGCTAAAGAAAAAAAGGGTCAAGTCGTCTTTTTGTTTATGGTCATGGGTAGTTTTTTCGTCATCTGGTTAGGGAGTTTTTTCAGTCCGGTGTCTGATTTTATTTTGAAATATTTCGGTGTAGAGTTCTTAACTTTACCAATACTAGTTGTTGTATTTTTGTTGTTAACATTGGTAAACATTTGGTATTTTTTAATTAAATACGAAGCACGTTTGTCGGATAAAGGTAATAAAGCCAAAGAAGATTTACTTGGGTTTAAGTTGTATCTAAAAACAGCTGAACGTTATCGGTTGCAAAATCTGACGCCAGATTTGTTTGAAAAGTTTTTACCATACGCCATGGTGTTTGGAGTTGAGAAAGAGTGGGGTAAAGCCTTTGCTTCACTCAGTGTTCCACCTCCATCTTGGTATAGTGGTGCCTATGGAGGGGCTACAATGGGATCTTCTTCAATAAGTAGTTCCGGATTTTCCGCTGGGGCCTTCTCGTCTTCTTTTTCTTCTAGTTTCTCATCGGCTTTTTCTAGTTCTGGAGCTAGTGGTGGTTCGGGTGGGGGTGGTTCTGCTGGTGGCGGTGGAGGAGGAGGTGGAGGTGGGGCTAGTTAGACCTTGAAACCATTTTTTTAATTGTTACAATACACTGATTATGGCTACCCTATACACCCAACAAGCATCTAATGTCAGAAAAACTTGGCTCCTGGTCTCGATTTTTTTGGTGGTAATTATTGGTCTTGGTTGGGGATTTAGTTACTTCTACAATAATCCGATAATTCTATATGGAGCGGTAATAGGTAGTGTTTTAATGAACATTGTTAGTTTTTGGTATTCCGACAAAATTGTTTTGTCGATGTCTGGAGCGAAGCCGGCCACTCGGGAAGAATATTTCGACTTGTACACCGTGACCGAAAACTTAGCCATCACCGCTGGTCTCCCAACTCCCAAACTGTATGTCATCACTGATCCAGCTCCCAACGCTTTTGCGACTGGCCGTAACAAAGATCACTCCGCTGTCGCTGTCACAACCGGTTTACTAGAAAGACTTGATCGAACTGAGCTGGAAGGAGTGATTGCTCACGAATTGGCTCATGTTGGTAATCGCGATATTTTATTGCAAACGGTGGTGGTGATTTTGGTTGGTTTCGTGGCTTTATTGTCAGACTTCTTTTTGCGATCGATGGTGTTCGGTCGCGGGAGTGATGAAAGAGATTGTCGTTTGGGAATGATAATTACTATCATTGGTTTTGCTCTAGCCATCCTGTCACCGATTATAGCTACCCTTATTCAGTTAGCGATCTCTCGTAAACGAGAATTTTTGGCGGACGCGACCGGGGCTTTACTAACTCGTTATCCAGAAGGTTTAGCATCAGCTTTGGAAAAAATATCTGCCTATGGAGCTCCAATGCAGCGAGCTAGTGATGCGACCGCTCACATGTTCATCGCTAACCCATTTGGAGGTAAAAGTGTAGGCGGTTTGCATAAGTTATTTATGACTCATCCACCAGCTGAAGAGAGGGTTAAGGCTTTACGAGAGCTTAGTGTATAATATTGACCATGATTGAAAACGAACCACAACTAGACGTGCCAGAATCAGAAGATAACTTTAGTCATGAACATGTGGCTGAATTATTGGCTCGATTGGTTGATATTGTAGTTGAAGTTGATAAGCCTGGTGTTCAAAACTTTAAGATTGAAGATTTTGGTGACGACGATGTGGTTGTTCTCGAAAAGTTTATAGCTTGGTTTGATGGTAATAAACAAGCTCTAACCAAAGAGGATATTGATTTTTATATAAAAGCGAGGGATATTTCTGAAAAAACATTAGTCGATGGTCCAAATCCAAACTTGGTAGTCAAACGAGTTTTGGCTAATATCATAATCAACAAAACTCCAGAAATCTGGATGTAATCATGTCCATTTTTCAAGAAATAAAAAATAGTTTATACAATCCTGGCTATTATCAAGACTTAATTGAGAAGCCTTTTTCTCATTCGGTTAAATATTATTGTGCTTTAACTTTGGTATTAGGAATTATTGTGACAATGATTGGGTCAGTTTTAATTGTTCCAGCTTTTAATGTGGTGGTCTGGGGAGTGAAAGAGGTGGTCTTGTCTGTTTATCCTGATGATCTGAAAATTTCAGTAGAAAGTGGTTTGGTTAAGACCAATGTTCAAGAGCCATTTGTGATTGCGATCCCAGAAAAGTATCGAGCAGAAGCTGGTGGCAAGAAAAATTTACTAGTCATCGATACTTCAACCACAACCAGTCCAGAAAAACTGAAATCATACGAGACGGTCGCCCTTTTAGCCAAAGATTCTATTATTTACGAAAGCGGAGTTGATGGTCAATCTGATGTTCAGTCTTTTGATTCAGATTTGAGTTTTAAATTAGATAAAGAGGGAATTGGTCGTTTTTTCAATGAGATTGAACCGTATTATAAGTTTCTAACTCCAATTTTAGTGCTTGGTTTATTTATGTTGGTGGTGTTGATTATGGTGGGTACTATGTTGTACTTACTTTTGGTAGCCTTACTGGTTTGGATTTTGGCCGCTTTAAACAAGTGGGATATTAGTTATCTGAAGGCTTATCAAATGAGTCTTCACTTTGCCACTTTGGGTTTTGTGGTAGCCTTAATTAGTATCCTCGTTTTACCTGGAGGTAGTGCTCTTATTCTGTTCACTGCCACTCTGGTTTTGTTAGCCTTGGTGACTTTTAAGGTAGGTAATGACGAGTCAAAACCAGAAGTGGAGGTCAACTAGCTTCTTGAGTCCAGGTCTGTAATTTGCTATATCAGTAGAGTTGAATAGGAGGGTTCGCATAGCGGTCTAGTGCGCACGCTTGGAAAGCGTGTGAGGTGTCAAAGCCTCCGAGAGTTCGAATCTCTCACCCTCCGCAAATTAAGGAGCCCGCTCTAGGCGGGCGACTATAATTTGCGCGAGTACCGAGGTACTCCGAGGTGCTTCCGCAACAAAATAAACTTTAGCTGGTGTGGCTTTTATGCAGCGATGGGGAAGTTTGTTAATTTTTAAAATGGGTTATTATTAACAGTAATTATGATTAAATTATCTTCGCTGTTGATTGGGGTGTCCGATCTCCACAAAGCTCGACCTTTTTATGAACAGGTGTTTGGGATAAAGTTTGATGAGTTTCGACCACCCTTTGCTAGTTTTCACCTGGGTGGGGTGGAGTTTAATGTAGAAGAGAATACTCCTACTCGTTCGGCGAATTGGGCAGAAACTCATATTGGGACGAGAAAACAATTTTCTTTTCAGGTTGATGATCTAGAAGTATTTTTAAAACACGCCGAGCAGGCTGGTGCCACTATTGTCGTACAGCCAGAAATAAAGCCGTGGGGCTGGAAAGAGGCGATTATCGCTGACCCTGACCAAAATGAGTTTCTAATTGAGCAGGAGATCCTTTAGGATAAAATCAAAAAGTCGTCCAGATTTCCCTTTTTGACCCTTTTTGCTATAGTGGTTTTATATGGAAATACTAAAACAACAATCAAAAAAAGAGCGAGATGAACAAAAAGCTAATAATCGGGCAGTAGTTAGGGTTATTTTCTGGATTCTGGTTATTTTAGCTATTGGTGGGTCTGTGTTTGCGACGGCTAAATTAGCCAAGATGAGTAAGAATTCAGAAGTGGCTGGAGGAACCGTTTCTCAGGTTGGACCGACTGATCATACTATTGGCAACGCCAGTTCCTCTTTAGTGTTAGTGGAATACTCTGATTTTCAGTGTCCAGCTTGTAAGGCTTATTCGCCGATAGTGAAAGAATTGGTAGCTACTTACAAAGACGATATGTTGTTTGTTTATCGTCACTTCCCTTTGTATCAGATTCACCTAAACGCTAGGATAACAGCTCAAGCCACTGAAGCGGCTAATAATCAAGGTAAATTTTGGGAGATGCATGATATTTTGTTTGCTAACCAGGCTGAGTGGTCCAGCAAGAGTCCTAGTAATATTGAAGTAGTTTTAGCTCAATATGCAGGCCAGATTGGTTTAGATGTTGAGAAATTTAAAGCTGATTTGAATTCAGTAGCCGCGAAAGATCGGGTGGCAGCTGATTTGGCTAGTGGAATGAAAGCCCAAGTGGGTGGGACCCCAACCTTTTTTCTTAACGGTAGAATGTTAGACCATGAAGAAATCAGTACTGATCAAAAATTTAAAGCGTTAATAGATAAAGCTTTAGCCGACATTAATAGTAATCAAGCTACTTCCACGGTTGAATAAAAATGGATCAATCTAATCAACCTGTTCCAATTTGGTTTACTTTGACACTGTCTCTAGTGGCGGTAATTGGTTTTTTAGATGCTACTTATTTGACCATTAATCATATAGTTTTTGGCTCAACCCCTTGTACTCTTTTAGAAGGGTGTGAGATAGTCACTTCCAGTGTTTATTCAACGATTTTCGGTGTTCCGGTCGCTTTATTTGGTGCCATCTTTTACTTAATAGTCCTACTCTTGTCTTTGTGGTACTTGGACAGTCGTCAACCTTGGGCATTGTCGGCAGTTGCTTATCTGTCTGTGCCAGCTGTATTAGCGTCGGTGGTTTTTGTTGGGCTACAAGCTTTCGTACTGAAAGCTTTTTGTCTGTACTGTTTGATTTCTGCTCTTACTTCTACCATTATTTTTATTTTAGGGATGTCTTATTTGGTTTTGTTCCGTAAAGCTTAAGATTGTCGGTTTATTTTTTCTCTAGTCTTGTCTTAACTTTTTCTTTTTCAAAAAAGTAGGTCAAAAGGTCTTACTGTGTAAGACCTTTTTTCAGTCAGTCTTGCGTTAGTGTTATTTTTATTTTCTAGCCAGAAATTTAGAGTTATCCACCCTTCTACCTAGGGGTGTTTGGGAGTAAAATAGGTGAACCTTTTATTAAAATATTATCAATTTTCTACAAAGTTTATGGCTAAAGCAAAAAAAGTAATCAAGAAAGCAATCACAACTCCCAAAACAGTCAGTTTTGTACAGAAAATTACTAAACGAGATGGTACGGTGGCAAAATTTGATATAAACAAGGTAGCTAGCGCTGTTTTGAAGGCGATGAAGGCTACGGGTGAAGGTGGAGAGAAAGAGGCGCTTAAGGTAGCAAATCAGACTTTAAAAGAACTTAAAGAAATCAATAAAACAGCCGGAAAAAATTTCGTTCCTTCTGTAGAACAGATCCAGGATTTGGTAGAAAAGAGTTTGATTATGGAGCAGTTTGCGGTTACAGCTAAGGCTTATATTCTTTATCGTCAGAGACGAACCGAATTACGTCAAGAGTTGGGTGAGGTGCCTCAACATGTTAAAGATTTGGCTGAAAAGAGTAAACAATATTTTCGTAATCCGTTAGGAGAGTTTGTTTATTATCGAACCTATTCTCGTTGGATTGAAGAGGAGGGTCGTCGCGAAACTTGGATTGAAACAGTTGATCGCTATTTGAGTTTTATGAAAGAGAATATCGGCAATAAGTTGACTGATAAAGAGTATGAAGAGGTGCGAGAGGCGATTCTTAATCATCAAGCTATGCCGTCGATGCGTTTACTGCAATTTGCTGGCAAGGCGTCCCGGAATACCAATGTCTGTGCTTACAACTGTTCTTTTATTGCCCCTAAGACTCTAAAAGATTTTGCGGAGGTAATGTATATCTCGATGTGTGGTACAGGTGTTGGTTTTTCAGTGGAAAGTAAAAATATTCAACTTTTACCGATTATTAAAGAACAGACTGGCAAACATCGACCAACCTTTGTGGTGGCTGACAGTAAAGAAGGGTGGTGTGATGCTTTAGTTTATGGTTTGGAAACTTGGTTTACAGGTGAAGATGTTGAGTTTGATTTCTCTCTTTTGCGTCCAGCGGGAGCTCGTCTTAAGATAATGGGAGGCAAATCATCTGGTCCAGAACCATTACGCCAGCTACTTAGTTTTTCTCGAGAGAAGATTTTACGACGTCAGGGTAAACGTTTAACTAACATCGATGCCCACGATATTTTGTGTAAAATAGGTGAGATTGTCGTGTCAGGAGGCGTTCGCCGCAGTGCTATGATCTCATTGTCTGACCTGGACGATGAGCAAATTCGCCACGCTAAACATGGTCAATTTTATTTAACTGAACCGCAACGCAGTCTGGCTAACAACTCAGCTGTTTACAACAACAAGCCATCGAACACTGACTTTTTAGAAGAGTGGATTGCTTTAATGAAAAGTGGTTCTGGTGAAAGAGGTATCTTTAACCGCGGTGGTCTAGCAACTTCGTTACCTAAACGTCGACTAGATACTCTGAAAGGTCAGATTGGAGAGTTGGGAACTAATCCTTGTGGGGAAATTATTTTACAATCTAAGCAGTTTTGTAATCTATCAGAAATAGTGGCTCGTCATGAAGACACAGAGGCTTCGCTAATGAAAAAAATGAAGGTAGCGGCTATTTTGGGAACCTTCCAATCAACCCTTACCAACTTCCCGTATCTGTCTAAAGAATGGAGAGAAAACTGTGAGACAGAAAGACTTTTGGGTGTGTCGGTAACCGGTATGTGGGATAGTCATGTGGCACGTGACCCTAAGGTGTTGAGAAAACTAAAAGAAGAGGCAATCAAGGTTAATAAGGTTTACGCGAAAAGATTTGGTGTTAATGAATCAACAGCTATCACTTGTGTGAAGCCTTCAGGTACTTTGTCTCAAATGGTAGATTGTGCATCTGGGATGCACCCTCGTCATGCTCAATATTATATCCGTCGGGTGAGAATTTCCGCGACTGATTCACTCTTTAAAATGTTGCGTGACCAAGGAGTGCCATATCACCCAGAGGTTGGTCAGGCGTTAGATTCTGCAACTACATATGTGTTTGAATTTCCAGTTAAGGCGCCTGAAAAATCTCTCTATAAGGATGATATGGGAGCAGTCGAGCAATTAAAATATTGGAAGTTGGTTAAAGAAAACTATACTGAGCATAATCCGTCAGTAACTGTTTCAGTCAGGGAGGATGAGTGGATCGAAGTGGCTCACTGGGTGTTTTCCAATTGGGAAATAGTCGGTGGTCTATCTTTCTTGCCTAGTGATAACCATGTGTACCAATTAGCGCCTTACGAAAAGATTGATGAGAAGAGATATAAGGAAATGCTTAAAAACTTTGGCGACATTGATTACTCTAAGATTATCTCTTACGAAAAACACGATGAGACCGAACAGAAGAAAGAGTTGGCTTGTGCTGGGGGAGTGTGTGAGATTGTTTAAAAGGCGATCGCCTAATTGTTTTTCAAACCACAGAAAACCACCCCAGCGGGTGGTTTTCTTCTGCTTCACGTCGGCTATTTTGCCTTACTGGAGTACCAGCCTAAAACCATGAGGCAAAAACCGGCTAGCCGACAGTTACGCAGGGGTTTGAAAAACAATTAGGCTCACTTAGATCTGGAAATACAAAAAACCCGGCGTAAAGCCGGGTTTTTTGATGTTTGGATTGTTGTCGATAAGCCGAATTCTGTACCGATTTTGCCCACCACAGGGGACGCAAAATCGAGTACTCTGAGTTTATCGAAGAGTGGCCTTTCGACTAGCTCAAGGTGCTCAATTTTGTAATTACCTGCGGTGAACAAAATTGGCGATAGTTATTTATCTGGGATGAATATTACTATTCACCTCGAGCGGCACAAACCATTGGTAAACCAATGGAGTACGGCCTTGCACACACGTAAGGATTTAGCCGTTTCAGCCAAGTGTTGCCACCTGACAACTCCAGTCAGACTGGAGCCCTAGCCTTTCGGCGTTGGCGTTTCTGTTCGCACCTCGATCCTTGCGGACGACGGGTGTTACCCGCTACGCTTCCTGTTTACACAGGTATGTGTTCGGACTTTCCTCCGAGCACTATAAATAGTGCTCGGCAACTATCTGACAACAATCTTTATTATAGCACATAAACTAATTTAAGGAAAGCTTTCAAATTGAACCTGTTTATTAGTGGTTGGTTTTTAATGCTTATTTTTAGTATACTACTGATTAGCAACTATATATTTTATTAAGTAAAAATCTTATTAATTGAGAGTATGAAAGAACAAATTAAAAATAAAATTGTTTCCCGGCTGGTTTTATCAACTGACTCAATCGCTTTTGTTTGGTTTTTAGTGGGACTAACTTTATTGCCTATATTTGTTATTCCTTTTGCAGGGATTCCGGCTTCAGTGGCTAAACAGTTGTTTCTGCCCATGTTGGTTCTGGGGGCTTTTGTTTTTTGGTTGGTTGGTCGAATTGAGGCTCGAGATTTTAAATTAGCAAAAAGCTCATCGTTAGTTGCGGTGGCTTTGCCGGTCTTGGCGACCTTGGGGGCATCTCTTCTGTCGGGAAATGTTCACAGCTCTCTTTCAGGTGTTAGTTATGACTTTGGTACGTTCATTTCAATTTTAAGTTTAGCTGGAGTCTTTTTTCTTACTAGTATTTTTCTAACCACTAAAGAAAAAGCTTTGAATATTTACCTGGCTTTATTGTCAGCTGGTTTATTGGCTGGTTTGTACCAATTAATCCAGTTTGTTTTGGGTACCCCTGATCGTTTCTGGTGGTTTACTTTCGTTCCAACTCTTATAGGTAAATGGTATGAATCAGCTATCTTTTTTGGTTTTATTACTTTTCTATCTCTAATGTTGTTGGAATTTTTATCTTTGAAAGAGATTAAGTTGTTTAAGATATTTTTGACCACTAGTTTGGTTTTGTCTTTAATTTTGGTTGGGTTGGTTAACTTCTATGCTGTCTGGATTGCTTTAGCAATTTTGTCTTTAGGGGTGTTTGTTTATGCTAATTTATGGTCGGGTAAGAATAATATTAAGAGTGCTGAATCTGACTTGAGTTCACCGGTAAAGTTGGGCGGTTTAAGTATTTTTAGACCATCTTTCATTGTTTTGTTATTGTCTATTTTGTTTCTAACATTAGCCACTCCAACTGGTTTATTGACCGAAAAGATTGCTAAAACTTATACTTTCTTTAAAGTGCCGTTTGTAGAGGTTAGACCAGGTTGGCAAGCTACATTATCAATAGCCAAAGAAGTGGCTAAAGAAGATGTTATTTTTGGAGTTGGTCCTAATCGCTTCTATACTGCTTGGATTAATCACAAACCAGCTGAAATAAATCTAACTCAATTTTGGAACATTGATTTTAATTCAGGGGTGGGCACTTTACCGACCTTGGTGGTTAACTCTGGTCTAATTGGTCTGTTGGCTTGGATTATCTTTTTTGGTGTCTTATTAGTAGCCAGTGGAAGGTTGTTGGTGGCTAGTTATCGATCGGCTGATAAGTTGGGTCATATTATGGCTATTAGTTCGGTAGTGGGAGCCTTGTATTTCTGGATTTTCTCTTTTGTTTACGTTACAGAAACTGTGCCCATGGTTCTTGCTTTTGTTTTTTCTGGTTTGGTGGTGGCCCTATCTGTACAAACTGGTCTTACTCAAGTTTTTGACTTACAGGCTGTAAAAAACAAGAAACACCAGATGGCTGTAGTGGGAGTAATGATTGTTATTCTGGTTATTAGTGTTAGTTGTTTTTATTTAGTTTTTGTTCGTTCTGTAGGTACTATTTCTTTCTATAGAGCGGTAAGCGAAGCTAATGTGGTTGGTAACATCACTAAAGCGGAGGATCTTTTGGCTCGAGCGATAAAATATAACGGCAAATCAGATTTATACTACAGAACTCTATCAAACGTTCAGTTTGTTAGATTAGCTCAATTATTGCGTGACCCTAATCAAGACAAGGAACAACTTCAGGATCAGTTTAGAATTATTTTACAAACCACAATCGCTAATTCTAATAAAGCGATTGAACTTGACCAGACCAGTTATCTCAACCATGTGTCTTTAGGACAGATTTATGAGTCACTGGTTCCTTTGAAGGTGGAAGGGGCTTATGAGCAAGCTTTGGCGGAGTATACTAAAGCTAAAAAACTAAACCCTAGTAATCCTAGTATTTCTTTTAACTTTGCTCGATTAGAGATGACAGGAGGTAATAATACTGGTGCTCGTAATTACTTAAGTCAATCGTTAACTCAAAAACCTAATTTTGCCTCAGCTCTTTTAGTCTTGGCTCAGATAGAGGCTCAGGGAGGTGACTTGCCAGCAGCAATAAAAAACACCGAGGAAGCGGCTGTGGCTTACCCCAATGATCCAAGCGCTTTCTTCCAGTTAGGTTTCTATTTATATCAAAATGGAGATTACGCTAAAGCGGTCCCTGCTTTGAATCGAGTCGTTTTACTTAGTCCGAATAATGTTAATGCGAACGCTCAATACTTCTTAGGTTTGGCTTATGATCGTCTAGGTGACAAAACTAACGCTCTAAAACAATTTGAACAGATTGCCCAGTATAATCCGGACAATCAAGAAGTTAAAAACATCATATCTAATTTAAAAGCCGGGCGGAATGCCTTAGAAGCGGCGGTTGTTGAGGTCCCAAAAAAGAAAAATTAATTAGATTATAGAGGTGGGTATATATGGTTCAAAAAATGTTACAACTGTTACATAAAGAGTGGAGCGGTCTACATCAGGCCGCTTTTCTCTTGGCTGGGGCTTCTCTAATTTCTCAACTCTTAGGTTTAGTTCGTGATCGACTGTTGGCTTCTACGTTTGGAGCGGGGACACAGTTAGACATTTACTACACCGCTTTTCGAGTGCCAGATTTAATTTATGTGACCATTGCTTCATTTGTGTCGATTACAGTTTTGATTCCATTTGTAGTTAAAGCTAATCATAACCACAATCGAGAAACGGTTAGGCAATTTTTGAATGGTATTTTTACGGTTTTTACCGTTGTCATGATAGTGACTGTTGCTATCTTGTGGTTACTAATGCCTCATTTGGTTTTTATTTTGGCGCCGGGATTTGATATGAATTCAGCTAAAGAATTGGTTTTTATTTCCCGGATCTTATTATTGTCACCTTTATTTTTAGGTATTTCAAATTTGTTGGGTGGAGTAACCCAGTCTTTTCATAAATTCTTTGCTTATACGGTCAGTCCGATTGCTTATAATCTGGGAATCGTAATTGGGATTATTTTTTTTCAACCATACCTAGGTTTGTCGGGGATTGCTTGGGGGGTTGTATTGGGAGCCATTTTCCATTTAATAATCCAAATACCAACAATTATTGGGGTGGGGTTATTACCTAGGCCCACAGTAATTATCCCGTGGCGAGAAATCAGGTTGATGGTGATGACCTCTTTGCCTAGGACTATTACCTTGGCGACTTACCAACTATCAATGGCTGCCTTGGTAGCTCTAGGTTCATTACTCATTTCGGGGGCTATTTCTATATTCAATTTAGCTCAAAACCTACAGACGGTACCAATGATGATTATCGGTCTAAGTTATGCGGTGGCAGCTTTTCCTACTTTAACTAGACATTTTTCGGCGGGTGAGACAGAGGCCTTTAGAAATAAAATGATTATCACTGCTCGTCACATTGCTTTTTGGTCTATGCCGGCGATTGTTTTTATTATAGTTCTCAGGGCTCATATTGTCCGGGTGGTGCTTGGTGGTGGGGCCTTTGATTGGACTGACACTCGTCTGACAGCAGCAGCGTTGGCGATCTTTGTTTTATCAGCGGCGGCTCAAGGGTTGGTGCAACTATTTGTTCGAGGTTATTACGCAACTAGTAACACTCTTAAACCGCTAGTCATCAATATCTTCTGTTCGATTTTAATTGTGGCTGGAGCTTGGGGTTTAGTGGCGGTTTTTAAATTGTGGCCAGTCACCTTGTTATTTATTGAGCAAGTTTTCCGAGTGGCTGATGTGCCTGGTTCAATTGTCTTGGCTTTACCATTAGCTTTTTCAATCGGAACAATCATTAATGCTTTATTGTTTATTATGGTGTTTGAAAAAGATTTTGGTGGCTTAATTAAACCCCTAACCAGAACTATTTTAGAAGCTACGACAGCCTCGGTTCTTGGAGGGCTGGTGACTTATGGATTATTATTTTTTGGCTCACCCATTTTTGAGCTCAAAACTTTAGTAGGGGTTTTTCTACAAGCTTTAATAACAGGGCTGGCGGGGATAGTGATATGGGTTGTTGTTCTAATAGTTCTTAAAAATGAGGAATTTTTAGATAGTTTAACTGCAGTTAGGGTTAAGTTTATGCCTAAACCAGCTATAGTTACTGAACAAGAAGAGCTCTAAAATATCTAGCCAGAGGTTTGTTTTGATGGTAGTCTAATGCTACTTAGTTAAACATATATGTCAAAGAAGATTAGAAATTTTAGTATTATTGCCCACATTGACCACGGTAAGTCGACTCTAGCTGACCGGCTCTTGGAGGTGACAGGGACGATTGAGAAGCGAAAAATGATGGCTCAGGTGCTTGATTCGATGGAGCTGGAGCGTGAGAGAGGGATCACGATTAAAATGCAACCAGTGAGAATGAGCTATGGTTACCAGGGGGTGGATTATGAGCTTAACCTGATCGATACACCTGGCCATATCGACTTTTCCTATGAAGTGTCACGGGCCCTTCAAGCGGTAGAAGGGGTGTTACTTCTCGTAGATGCCACTCAGGGTGTTCAAGCGCAGACTTTATCAGTACTTGATATGGCCCGGGCCCTGAATTTGGTTATTATTCCGGTTTTAAATAAGATTGATTTACCAAGTGCTCGGACGGTTGAAATTACTGAAGAAATGATGAAGTTGTTGGATTGTCGAGCGGAGGATGTGATTGCTGTCTCTGGTAAGACTGGTCAAGGGGTTGATGTGTTGCTTAAAGAAATCATTGATCGTATTCCACCAGCAGGTGTAAGTGGTTCGACAGCTGTTGGTTCTAGGGGGTTGGTATTTGATTTTGAATACTCGACCCACCGTGGAGTGATTGTTTACATTAGAGTATTAGATGGTTCAATCAAAAAGGGTGATGAATTAAAATTCGTGGCTTCAGGTGAAAAATTTACAGTTTTGGAGGTAGGGGCTTTGGCACCAAGTAAAACACCGGTGGATTGTCTCGAGTCAGGAGAGATTGGGTATGTGGTCACAGGGATAAAAGAATCTGGTAATGCTAAAGTGGGCGATACCTTAACATCAGCTAGTCACCCATTACCGGCGGTGGCTGGTTATCAAACTGCCCGGCCGGTGGTGTGGGCTTCAGTTTATCCAGAAAGCCAGGATGACTTTACTAGTTTACGTCAGGCTTTAGAGCGCCTGCGTTTGTCTGATTCATCCCTTTCTTTTGAAGAAGAATCTTCCGGTGCCTTAGGCCGTGGTTTTCGTTGTGGTTTCTTAGGTATGCTTCACTTGGAAATTATAACTGAACGTCTGAAACGGGAATTTGATTTGTCTTTGGTAATAGCTACCCCAACTATTAGTTATGAGGTTACAAATAAGAGAACAGGAGTAATTGAAAATATTTATTCACCTCATCTATTCCCAGAAGATTTAAAAGAGATTGAGGTCAATGAAACTTGGATTAAGGTTAAAATCATTACGCCGATAATTTACTTAAACACTTTGATGCAGTTACTATATGATCATGAAGCGGAAGTGGTGCATATGGAAAATTTTGGTGACAATCGGACGGTTTTAGAAATTGAGATGCCCTTGAGAGAGTTGATGCGTAATTTTTTTGATGAGGTTAAAAGCGCTTCCTCTGGTTTTGCTAGTTTTTCATATCAGATGTTAGATAAAAGAAAAGCTGATGTTGTTCGCCTTGATATTTTGGTGGCTGAAGAACCAATGGCGGCTTTTTCTCGAGTGGTCTCGACTAGACGGGTGCAAAAAGAAGCTGATGAGGCAGTTGAAAAATTAAAAAAACTTCTACCTAGTCAGTTGATTATTGTAAAAATTCAAGGTAAGGCCATGGGCCGAATATTGGCCTCTCGAACTATCTCTGCTATGCGTAAAGATGTGACTGACTATCTCTATGGGGGTGATATTACTCGTAAAATGAAACTACGGGAAAAACAGAAAAAAGGTAAAAAGAAGATGCAAAAATTAGGGAAAGTTAATATTCCCCAAGATGTTTTCTTAAAAATGATGAAATCATCAGAGTAGGAATGAGAAGCCGTAAAGCAACAACATACCGGCTATGATTACAATAGCAAATATTTTGGAGGCTATATCTAGAGCTTTTCGGTGTTTGCGTTCTATAAGCATTATGCGTTAGTATAAAACAATATGAGAGATTTTCAAGTGAAAAGAAAAACCAATCGGTGGCCTTATTGGCTAGGTATGGTTTTTCTATTTATTTTGTTGGTGGCTATGGGTAAGGGAGTTTGGGGGTTGGTTCAAAAAAATCAGATGGCCCGAGATAATTATAACGAAGCTGAAAATAGGTTGGTGGAATTGGAAAAAGAGAAGAAACAGTTAATGGCTAATGTGGCCATCTTGAAGACCGAGCGGGGGATTGAAACAGAAATAAGAAAAAATTTTTCGGTAGCAAAAGAAGGGGAAAGGGTGATTACTATTGTTGATAATAATCAGACAGCAGCTACTACGACCGGTGATGATAATAATTCTGCTTGGTCTTGGTTTATTAATATTTTTAAATAATTGCGGGTATGGTCTAGTGGTATGATGCGACCTTCCCAAGGTTGAGACGGGGTTTCGATTACCCCTACCCGCACACTTCGACAAGCTTAATTATAAAAAACATGTCACTCAATTTTATTCGCCATAAAGAAGACTTTACCTGCGGGCATTGTGGGCGAGTTATTATCGGTGATGGGTATACTAACCACTGTTCAGCTTGCTTGTGGAGTAAACATGTCGATATTAACCCTGGTGACCGCGCTGAGGCCTGTCAGGGCCTTATGGAGCCGATTGGGGTTGAGGTGGCTGGTGGTAAATATGACATTATTCATAAATGTTTAGATTGTAAGGAGATTAGGAAAACCAAGGCTCGCCCAGAGGATGATATTGGAGCATTTTTGACAGATTTGATATAATAAGGAGACGTCGTTTTACCAAGAAAATTATCTATATTTATGCAAAACGTAGCAATTTATACGACTCCAACTTGCCATTATTGTAAGATGGCCAAAGCCTTCTTCCAGGAGAAAGGGATTGAATATAAGGAATATGATGTTTTGGCTGATATGGCCAAACGAGAAGAAATGGTGACCAAAAGTGGTCAAATGGGTGTGCCGGTGATTACTGTTGATGATGAGTTGGTAGTTGGTTTTGATCAAGAGAAGCTATCTGAATTACTTGGTCTATAGTTTAATTTTAGGGTTGATTATGTCACAATAGGCGGGTTAGACCGCCTATTTTGCCCTCGTAGTTAAATGGATATAACAGTCCCGTCCTAAGGGATAGTTGTAGGTTCGATTCCTACCGAGGGCACAAAAAGTCTTTGATTTTAGGGGGTTGTTTTGGTATAGTATTCTGGTATGGCTGATTTACAAGAAGTAGAGCAATTGGCTCGAGATAATAACCGTATCCTACACAAGCTTCTGGCCCACCAGAGATATTCTACGATAATTAGTGTTTTAAAATGGGCCTTGATCATTGGAACCGCTTTAGGGACCTATTATGCTATTCAGCCATACTTAGAGGGAGCTTTAAAGACTTATCAAGATTTAGGTATTAATGTTGAACCCTTTAGAGTGATGTTTGGACTCGGTGAGGAGGTTAATAAATAAAGATAAGCTTGGGTAGCTCAGTTGGTAGAGCATTCCCCTGAAGAGGGAAGGGTCGCCGGTTCGAGACCGGCCCCAAGCACACTTCGACAAGCTCAATGTAAAACACATTAACCAAAAATCCGCCATTTGGCGGATTTTTGGTTTTATTATTGAACAGACCTTACTTTCAATTTGGCGCTTTTTTCTTTATCTATTTTAGGTAGTCTTAGAGTAAGAAGACCATGTTTTTCAATTGCCTCTGATTCTTCCGTTTCTATTTCAGCTGGTAGAAGGATGGTTCTAGTAAAACTACCCCAGTATAATTCCTTTTGGAAATAGTCTTCAGGGGACACGTTGCCTGATCGCTCTCGGCGGCCTTTGATAGTTACCATTTCTCTAGTAATGGATATTTGTAAATCTTCTGGCTTAACTCCAGCCACCATGCTCTGAATAATTATTTCACTTCCGGTTTGGTATACATCGACAGCTAACTCACCTTCCTCCTCTTCCTCTTCTTCCTGCCAGGTAGGGGTTTGGGGACGAGTTTTTGGTGTTGGTTCTTCTTGGTATTCAGTTTCTATGTCTCGATCGTCCGCAACAGAAATAGTTCCAGTGATACGTTCGAAAAATGATCTTTTGTCTTTAGGCATAGGTAATAGGTTAGTTGTTAAGAATAGACTTAGTTACTTTAAAGTTTGGCATGCACACAATTCTTTTTACTCGTTCGAAAAAATAAATTACTAAAATGGCGGCCACCCAGAGGACGAGAAAAATTTTAAACATCTGTGCAGTGCTTGATACAATTATAAAAAAGTTAAAGATCGTATGCAAGAGCGTAGCAATGATAAGTCCAAAAACAAAAGTTAAAATTCTTTTTTTAACACTGGAACAAAAAGTTAAAGCGATAGCTCCGCCAACGACCGCTGAAGAAACAATATGAACTACGGTGGCACCTAGAAACCGAAGATTACCAGTGAGAATAAAATAGAGGTTGTTTTCTCCAGAGGTTAGAGTGTTGATTAAAAAGAAAGTATTTTCAATAGCCGCAAAACCAATGGCGGCGGTAATAATGTAAACCATAGCGTCGATAGGTTCGTCAAAGGATTTGCTACTGAAAGCGGCGATTACGGTCGCTAAAAATTTAACTATTTCTTCGATAAAAGCCCAAACCAGTAAGAAGGGGACAGATGCAAAAAAGAAACCCCAAGACCAACCTGGATTAGATAGGTCAAAAGAGAGGTTATAGGCATTTTCCATCAGCGGTACGGTTGAACGTTGTAAAATGAAAGCTAAAAAAACAAATAAACCACCGAGTAAAAAGGTTCTCAATATTAAACCAATGGGTTCGGGGCGGCGATTGTCTTCTCGTAACCAAAAAAATAACCAGACCAGAGCTGGAAAAAAACCACCAACAATGGCAAAGAGAATAAATTTAGGATCGAGAATATTAAGCATTAGAACTTGGCCAAGGTTCTATGATTAGTAGTTGACCCTGAGCTTCTTCTATCATACCCCAAATTTCTTCGGTTATAAATGGCATAAATGGGTGTAAAAGCTTAAGGTTGGTGATTAAAATATAGCGTAAAGTATATTGAGCGGACATTTTTTCTACTTCAGTTCCAGTTTTTAATTTATTTTTACAATCTTCAATAATTTCGTCAGCAAAAGTGTGCCAGAAATAGTGATACAATTTTTCGGAAGCTAAATGAAGACGATAGTTATTAAGATCGTCGGTTATCTCGGTGATAGTAGTTTCTAGTTGAGTCAAATAAGCTAAGTCGGTGTCAGTTAAGGTTGGTTTATTATTTAAATCAATCGGATTGGTATTTTCTAACACAAAGCGACTAGCATTCCAGATTTTATTGGCAAAGTGTTTATAAGCTTTAATCTTATTTTCATCAAAGCGGACGTCTAGACCAATACTAGAACCGGTGATTAGACCCATACGTAAAGCGTCAGCTCCATATTTGGCGATAATATCCAAAGGATCAATCCCATTATTAAGCGATTTACTAAATTTCTGACCTTTACTGTCACGGAGTAAGCCGTGAATAAGGACCTTCTTGAACGGTACTTGGCCTAAATGAAAACCACTCATCAAGATCATTCGTGAGACCCATAGATTAAGAATCTCGTAAGCTGGTGACATAAAAGAAGTAGGGTGAAAGGTCTTTAAGTCGGGAGTTTGGTTTGGCCAACCTAAAGTCGAAAACGTCCATAAAGCCGATGAAAACCAAGTATCTAAAACATCTTCATCTTGAAGCCAGTCACCACCGGTTGGAGGGGTAATTCCGCAATAAATTTCATCGCCTTTGTACCACACCGGAATTCGATGACCAAACCAAATCTGACGGGAAATACACCAGTCACGCAAGTTTTCAATCCAGTGCATGTAGGCTTTACGAAAACCTTCTTGGGGCATATCAACTGCACCACTGTTTACGGCAGTTAGCATGATGGTTTTGAGGGTGGTTTCTGATCCACTTTCGATACCTGGGATTTCTGAGTGAGGTAGGGTAAATTTCTTGTTAACGTCAATAAACCACTGCTCCATTATTTGAGGTTCAATAATTCCACCAGTACGTTCGGCGGTAGAGATATTGTGAGTATAGTCTTCTATTTTCTCAACCAAATTTTTAGATGCTAGTTTCTCAACAATTTTTTCGCGAGCATCTTTAATTTTTAGTCCAGCAAATTCGCCAGCGATTGGTAAAAGTTTGCCGTATTGATCAATGATTTGCTCTTTATCAAGTTGATGACGTTCCGCGATTTCAAAATCAACCATCGAGTGCCAAGGAGTAATGGTCATCACTCCAGTGCCGAATTCCATATCGATCGCTTCATCTTTAATAATAGTGGCCGTAATTGGGCCGTTAATCCACTCTAATTCAATAGTTTGGCCATGAGTGTAATCTTGATAGCGCTCATCTTTAGGGTGCATGACGACATATTTGTCGCCAAATTTAGTTTCAGGTCTAGCGGTCCCAATCACAAACGGCCCGTATTTTAAGTAATAAAATTTGGTCTTTTCTTCCTCATAGACAATCTCATCATCTGAAATAGTGGTTTGTCCTTTGGTGTCCCAATTAACAATGCGATGACCACGGTAAATTAGGCCAGCTTGATACATGTTTACAAAAGCTGTAGTCACGGCATTGTAACGAACTTGGTCCATTGTGTAAGCATAACGAGACCAATCAAGTGAGGAACCAACTTTTCTAACTTGACTTAAAATAGTGTTTTCGCTTTGTTTAGCAAAATCGGCTACTCGTTTAACCAACTCCTCGCGCCCTAAATCGTGACGGTTTTTCCCCTCTTCTTTTTGAATATTTTTTTCAACGCGAGCTTGAGTGGCGATAGCGGCTGAGTCCGTACCGGGAATCCAAACGGTTTTTTTACCGGTCATGCGTTGGTAGCGGATTATAGCGTCTTGAAGAGAGTTTTCATAAGCATGGCCTAAGTGTAAGACGCCGGTCACATTTGGTGGTGGTAAGACAATACTGAAAGCCTCTGGGCGATCGCCTGGCAAATTGTCGGGGTTAAAGTAACCTGATTTTTCCCAAATATCGTAAATCCGACCCTCGGTTGAGGTTGGTTCATAAGGTTTGGTCAATTTATCTGGGATTTGGGACATATTGCCAATAGTAGCAAAGAAACTGATATTTTAAAACACAGCCCTAATGTGGTATAATGATACTCTAGGTATTAATTAGCTTATTAAATTATGAAATTTATACAATCCATTAAAGACAGTGTTTATGGCCCTGCTCTATATAAAAAACTGGTCGCTGGGGGAGTGCCCTTCGGGACATCGGTTCGTTACTTACTAAAGTTGTTGGCGTTGGCTACTTTAGTGTCTTGGCTCATGCTGGCTTCAGCGGCTGGAGGACTTCTCTACTTTGGGGCTAAGGTGATAGGTCCAGAGTTGGTTAATCAATATCCTGCCGAATTAGAAGTGGTGGTAAAGAATGGACAAGTTTCTACTAATGTAGCCTCCCCATATATGATTGCCCTGCCAGCCGATAAAGTTAAGGCGGGGGCAGAATCAATTACGAATGTTTTGGTGATTGACGTGGTTAATGAACCAACTTATGAAAAGTTTTCGGAATACAAAACCTTGGCTTTAGTTAGTCAAAAAACAGCTTGGTATAAAAACGAAGACGGTCAAGTAACGATTGTTTCTCTCGAAAAGTTTCCTAATGTAACAATCAACAAAATGTTGGTTGATGTGTGGTATCCAAAAGTAGCGATGTTCTTGAAAGGCGCTTTTGGAGTCTTTATTTTGGTGTTATTCCCAATTATTTACGCCGGCCTGATTATTTATTATCTAATCTATCTATTGTTAGCCGCTTTGTTGGTATTTGGTTTGTTAAAAATCTTAAAAATACCCGCTAACTATAGTCGGTCATATCAACTAGCTATTCACGGGGCTACCTTAACTATTGTAGTAGGAGCGGTAGCTTTTCTCTTGCCAGTGGTGGAGTTTCCTTTTTTGGGAACTTTGATCTTGTTGGCGGTGGTGGGAGTAAACTTGAAGAAGTAATTTTTAAACAGTTTTAAAGTGAGGCATTACCTTCGGCTTTTAGTCGAGGGTTTTTGCTTGGCTTTTTCGAAAATTGACCAATGTAACCAGCGGCGGCAATCATAGTGGCATTGTCCGTGGCGTGAGTAAATTCGGGAATCAAGAGCTTAACTTGGGGGTGTTGTTCTTGGAGTTTAGTTTTAAAGGCTTCCCGTAAAGCGGTGTTGGAAATAACCCCACCACCGATGATTAAAGTCCTAATCTTGTGTTTAGTGAGGGCTTTTAAAGTTTTAGTCGTTAAAACATCAATGACTGCGTCTTGAAATTCTTTGGCAATAGCTAATTTGTCAGCCTGATTTAGGTCTCCATGTTTATTGATCGCATACAAGACTGAAGTTTTAATTCCCGAAAAAGAAAAGTCAAAATCACCGGAGTGAAGCATGGGACGAGGAAATTTCCAATCGATATTATTTATTTTTTGTTTTGACGCTTGTTCGGCCAGCTTACTAATCTCTGGTCCACCTGGGTAAGGTAAGCTCATTAAGCGAGCGACTTTGTCGAAGGCTTCACCAACAGCGTCATCACGAGTCTGACCAATTTTTTTATATTTCCATGGTTCTTTAACTAAAATCAATTCGGTGTGGCCGCCAGAAATCAATAGAGCTAGGGCAGGGAAAATAACTTTGGTTTTAGGGATGAGAAGGGGTGAAAGGATATGGCCAGCCATGTGGTCCGCACCCAACACTGGTTTATTCCAAATGACACTCAAAGCTTTAGCAAAGTTAATGCCGACCCACAAGGCTGGTTCGAGGCCTGGGCCAGTGGTGACAGTAATTAGATCTATTTTAGGTACTGCGATGTGAGTTAGTGATTGATTGATATTAGTTAATAGGTCTGGTTCGCGGACCAAAATCTGGGTTATGGTTTTTTCAGTTCGGGTATTTATTAGTGAAGCCTTAGATGATTTTAATAATTTAGCTTCAGTGAGAGCTTGAATCAGAATTGGCACTAAATTATTAGAATGTTCTCGTTTGGCTAGTGATGGCACCACGCCTCCATATTGGGCGTGGAGTTTAACCTGAGAGGATATCTGGTGAGCTAGAACCTTGAATTTAGGGGCTGATTTTGACCCGCTGGCAGCCACAAGACTGATAGCGGTTTCGTCGCAACTGGTTTCGATGGCTAATATTTTCATAGCGGAGGAGAAGAGATTTGAACTCTTGATACGGTTTCCCGTATGCCGGTTTTCGAAACCGGTGCCTTCAACCACTCAGCCACTCCTCCGTGGGCAATAACCTTGTTTTTACCCTAACGCCTGAATCCTAACACTTTTTTGCGATTTTTCAAAAAAGTGTTATAGTATCCTCGTTTAAGGCCCTATCGTCTATCGGTTAGGACACAAGCTTTTCAAGCTTGGAAGCAGGGTTCGACTCCCTGTAGGGTCACATTAAGTTTTACTTATCTGCTATTTAGGTTTATGATAATTCATGGATACAAAAGCGCTTGTGGAGGCAAGTGTGGTGTCTAGGTTTTTCCCGGGCTAGGTAGACTCAACACACAGTTACAATCTCAAACTCCTTCCCCCCCCCTGCAATCTGTTCCAGATTGCGAGTCTCTCCGTTGTGGGTGACTTTGCTCCCCTTGATTTGACTCTATGTGGTGGAGATTGCTAGTCCCTAGCCACATTGGTGTCACCTTCCTCTTTAAGTCCCCACAAGCCTTGCCCGGGGACCTTTTCTTTTCTCGACTAAATTGACTAAATTTGATAGATTTAATTTCATTAAAAGAAGCGCCCTTAGCTCAGTGGTAGAGCGTTACATTGACATTGTAAAGGCCATAGGTCCAATTCCTATAGGGCGCACTAATTAAATAAAAAATCCCAGAGTCAGACTCTGGGATTTTTTATTTAGATTATTTTAGATGTAAGTAATTATAAATATCTTCTACTGCTTTGATGGCATCCCCGGTGGCAATGTTGTTTTGTTGATAAAGCGCGTCGGTACAATCGCCAGCGGCCCAAATACCTACACAGCTAGATTTTTGAGTTTTGTGATTAATAATAATTGCTCCAAAAGAAGTTAGATCTACTAGATCTTTAACAAAACTAGTATTAGGGGTATGACCAATCTCAACAAAGATTCCTTTGACTGGTAGTTCTGTTAGTTCTGCTGTCTCCTTGTTTTTGTAAGTTAGACTAGAAACAAATTTATCGCCTTTAATTTCTGCTAGTTCAGCGTTGGTGACGATTTTAAAATTAGGTTTTTTAAGTAGGGTATCAATAGTTATTTGATCAGCTCTGAATTCGGCTGAGCGGTGAATTAGGGTGACTGATTTACAATAAGCTAGCAATTGGCCTGCGGTTTCAAAAGCGGCGTTGCCACCACCAAGGACAGCGACATCTTGTCCGGCAAACAAAGGTCCGTCACAAGAAGCACAGTAAGTTAAACCTTTTTGATCGAACTCTGCCGCTCCTGGTACGGTTAGTTTTCGACGGTTTGAACCGGTGGCTACTAGAATCGTTTTGGCTTGATAAACTTCTCCTGATTCGGTGGTAATAGTGAAGTTGCTATCTTGGCCAGTTACATTAGAAACCTTGGATCCAGTCTTGATGGTCAAAAAATCACCCTCGTAACTTTTGACATGGTCGGCTAGTTTTTTAGCTAAATCTTCACCGGAGATTTTTTGTTCACCGATCCAATTATAAATTTCAGGTGAGACGATGGATTGACCACCAAACTCAGTTGTCAAAAAGATAGTTTTTAGTTGTTTGCGAGCAGCATAAACACCAGCGGCATTGCCGGCTGGACCACCACCAATAATTGCTAAATCGTAGATCATAAGTTTGTCTATTGTAACATAAAAGTTTTCACTAGCCACTGCTTTTAAGAGCTAAACGAGACTAGTTCTGTAACAAACCCTTGCGTAACTGTCGACTAGCTGGTTTTTGCCTCATGGTTTTAGGCTGGTACTCCAGTAAGGCAAAATAGCCGACGTGGAGCAGAAGAAAACCACCCGCTGGGGTGGTTTTCTGTGGTTTGGAGCAGAAGCTAGTTGAGTGATTTATTTTTTATTTGACCGTCTTAGGAAAGCGGGGATTGATGACCAGTCGTCATCTTCGCCATTGTCGGCGGTTTCTTCTCTATCAACACGGACGGTATCAAAAGCGTTTCGGACTGGGGGTCTTTCTTTGACAACTGGCGGTGGAGGAATAATCTCTTTTTCTTTGGCGGCAGGAGGAGGGGTGGTGGTTGTTTCTTCTTTAGTTTGATTAAAACCAAAAATACTAGATTCATTTTTCTTACCTCGAGCTATATCGGTTGGAAAACCACAAGCAATAACAGTGACTTTAACTTCACCCTTCTTAATTTTATCATCATGAATAGTTCCAAAAATAACTCGAGCATCAGAATCGATAGACTCGGTCACCACCTTAGCGGCTTCTTGGATTTCGTGCATAGTTAGGTCTGAACCACCAGCAATGGTAAAGAGGACACCGCGGGCACCGTGGATTGATAGATCGAGTAGAGGAGAGTTAATGGCGGCTTTAGAAGCTTCCACAGCTCTGTTCTCGCCAGAAGCACTACCAATACCCATCAAGGCTGAGCCAGCATTTTGCATAACTGAACGAATATCGGCAAAGTCGACGTTGATCAAACCAGGACTAGTAATAGTATTAGAAATACCCTCGACTGCTTGACGAAGAATCTCATCACACATAGCAAAAGCAGACACGGCGGTTGTGTCTTTGGTGATAATATTCATTAGACGATCATTTGGAATCGCAATAATCGCATCCACTTCTTTTCGTAAATCTTCCATACCGCGATCAGCTAGAGTCATGCGGTTTTTGCCTTCAAAAAAGAAAGGACGAGTAATTACCGCTACTGTCAGAGCACCTTGATCCTTGGCGACTTTAGCCACTACAGGAGCGGCACCAGTACCAGTACCACCACCGAGTCCACAAGAAACAAAGACCATATCGGCGCCTTTGATAACATTTTGAATGTCTTCCAAACTTTCTTCAGCTGCCTTGCGTCCAATTTCTGGATCCATGCCAGTACCTAAACCACGAGTTAGATTTTTACCAATGTGAATTTTTTTAGAAGCGAGAGAGTGGTGAAGATGTTGAGCGTCAGTGTTCATGGCAATAAATTCTACGCCACGCACTTTTGACTCAACCATATGATTGACAGCGTTTGTTCCTGATCCACCAACACCAACTACTTTGATGCGAGCAAATGCTTCTATTTCGGGTTGAATTCTAGCCATAAAGATATATAGGGACGCTTTAAATAATGATGCGTCTATGTTAACAGACTGGAGGAAATATGCAACGGGCCTAAATGGCTAAGGAAGAAGCTCTTTTAGCCATTTTATGAAGCTAGACTTGGTGTTTTTGAACATTCGTCGGCCGATAGATTCTTCAGCTTCGGCATCAGAGCCAAACAGACATAAGCCATAAGCGACTGACCAAGCAGAGTCTTTTATTTGATTGTGGGAGCTACCTAAAATAGCCGATTGAGAGGTCTTGGCTGGTAATTTAAAGTAAGACTTAGCCATATCTTCAATATTACTAATACCACTACCGCCACCTGTGATGACAATTCCTGCTGGTAGTAATCCGTTACGGCCTATTTTTTTAAGATGGTTTTCGACGAACTCAAAAATATCAGATAAACGAGCATCAATAATCTGATCTAGTTTTTTGCGAGATGAAGCTGGTTCTGATTCGCCACGTTTGATTCTCTCGGCATCTTCCAGGGGGATTTGAAAACCTAAAGCAATGTCGTTGGTAATATCTGTTGAACCTAGTGGAAAAACTTGGAGGGAAATAGGAATACCTTCTTCAAAAACAACAGTGCTGGTGGTTTGAGAGCCGATATTGGCTAAGACACAGCCGGCGGCTTTTTGGATTTTGGTTAAAGTGGAAAAACTAGCGGCTAGGGGAGCCGCGACAATATCGTCGACCCGCACACCGGTGGCTTCGACGGCACCAATAAGGTCTTTTAAATGTTGAGTACCACAGACTACAAACAAGGTCCTTGTTTCGAGTTTAGCTCCTTTCATCCCGTCTGGTCGGCCAAGGATTTTTTTGTTATCTAACTTAAAAGCTAGTGGTATACGGTGGAGGATTGATTTGTTGTTGATGTCGGTCGCCAGGCTTTGTTCACTGGAATCCAAAACTCGATTAATATCTAAATCACCGATTTCAGCATCAGCGCGGGAGACAATCACACTACCGTCGGCCACTTTGGATTCAAGGCTCACACCACCAACGGCCAGGAGGACACTTTTGATTTTAACACCAGCTAGGCGCTCGGCCTCGTTTAGAGTTTCTTTGATACTGTTAACAGCTTCGTCAACTTGAATGATATAGCCCCGCCTGAGACCACGAGAAGATTTTCTGACTAATGCTAAAACCTCCGGGACATTACTGCCTGGTTTGTATTCGCATACGACGACGCGAATTGATGATGTTCCGATGTCCAGTCCGGTTGCGATTATTCGTGCCATCTAAAAAAGCTTTAGTTAACTTACGTTCTTCACGTTCCATTGTACTACCATGGTCGAGTCCTTTCAAATGAAGGACGCCGTGGATAAACAAAAAACCGAGATGATAAGTGAAAGTGCTATCAAATTTTTGGCACTCTGATTTTACTTTTGCTAAATCAATAATTAGTTCTCCAGATTTTTTGTCATAAGGAAAAGATAAAACATTGGTTGGTTTATCTTTACCGCGGTAAGTATTGTTCAGACGACGAGAACGACGGTGACCAACAAAAACTAAACTGAGATCGTAGGATTTACCCAGTACTTTGTCGGCAATAGCCAATAAAGGCAGTCCCGGGAGGGACTGCCTTGTTTTGTTACTTACGGACAGCATCTTTTCTACCTTCCCGTTCTTTAATTTTGCCTAGCTTTTTAAGACGGTCGATATTGGTTCGCTTCTCAATTCTCTTAAGAGCCTCTTTTTTCTTTTTGAAATCAGATAATTGGCGAGCACTGTAGCGTAATTTACGCACTAGTCGGACAGTGCCTAAGCCTTGAACCTTTTTGGTAAAACGGCGCAAGACACTAGCGTTGGATTCAGTTGTGGCTTTGGTTACTTCAGCAGAAATCATAATGGGTTGTAGTGTAACATCTTATTTAATTTTCTTCAAGTATTCAGCCAGTTTAGGTAGAGGAACTGTGTCTTGTGAGCGAGTCTCCATATTCCGGACAATAACAGTGTTGTCGATGGCTTCTCGTTGACCAAGAATGATCGTATAAGGCACACCTAGTCGCTCAGCGATACCAAGTTGAGAGCCTAGTGAGTCTTTAGACATCGAGTGAGAAACTGGGATTTTGGCTTTTCGTAAGATTTCGGTTACCTCGAAGCTTTTTAGTTTGGCGTCGAATGATAGCTGAATAAAAAAGACTTTAGGCGGTTTAACAATTCGCGGGGTCAACTTGGCGTATTGAGGGAGACGAACGATGCGATCGATACCAATAGCTGAACCAACCGCTGGGATATCTTTTTTGCCAGATAAAATTTTGGCCAAGTAGTCATAGCGACCACCACCACCTAGAGCGAGGGCTTTGGTTGGTTCAGTGTCCTCTTCGGTTGGTACTTCGGTAGTGAAAACTTCGAAAACAGTGCGAGAATAATAATCTAGTCCACGTACTAGTGAGCTATCGATCTCGTAAGTAATTCCCATTTGATCAAGATACTCCAATACTTCTTTAAAGTGGGTTTTACAGTCACTACACAAGAAGCTGATTGATTCTGGGGCGGCGGCTTTGATCGGTTCACATTTTGGATTTTTACAATCAAGTAAACGGAGAGGGTTATCTTTTAGACGTTCTCGACAATCAACACAGATGTCCTTGATGTGTTTTTTGTAGTAGTTTACTAATTCCCGGCGGTAAGAGTTGCGACATTCGTTGTCTCCGATGCTGTTGATTTTGACACCTAAGTCTTTTACGCCCGCTTCATCGAGGATTAAAGTGGTGACGCGAATAATGGTAGCGTCAGCAATACTTTTCTTGGTGCCCAAAATTTCCAAACCAAATTGGCGGAATTCTCGATAGCGACCACGTTGAGGATTTTCGTGGCGGAAATATTGGCCGTGATAGTAAAGCATGATTGGCTGTGATTCTGACTGCATGCCGTGTTCGATGTAAGCTCGCATAGCTGGGGCAGTCCCTTCTGGTCGCATAGCCAACTTATCGCCACCTTTGGTTTTGAGGGTGTACATTTCTTTGTCGACAATATCAGTGCCAGCACCGACACCACGAGCAAATAACTCTTCTTTTTCTAGAATAGGAGTTTCAATTGGTTTGAAGCCGTAGTATAAAGCAATCTCAGCCGCTTTTTCGGCAAACCCTTGGTATAGAAAAACGTCATCACCGATCAAGTCGTGCATGCCTTTAGGGGTCTGCAAACTACTTTCAGGGTTGGCAGCCTTTACTTTCTTGGTAGTATTTTTTTTGTCATTAGTTGGTTGAGTCATAAATATTTATTTAGTTAATACTACCTGGTAAAAAATCGATCATATTGAAAGGGAACAGTCGAATTAAAGCTCGGCCCCGGAATAATTCTTCTGGGACTGGTCCCCAGGCGCGTGAGTCTAGGCTCCAGTCACGATTGTCACCCATGACAAAATATTCTCCAGCTTCTAGTTTGCGATTTAAATTAACAGCCCCTAAACCATTAGTGTAGTTGGCTTGAGACTCGTCTAGTTTAACTGCCTCGCCAGTACTAGAGGTGACCGAAACTTGTTTACCTCTGATGGTGACTGTCTCACCAGGTAGGCCAATTACTCGTTTGATAAAATATTTGGATGGATCTTTCGGGTAATGGAAGACAGCTACTTCGCCGCGGATAGGAGAACGAAATTGATAGGATAGTTGATCTATTATTAAGTACTCGCGGTTTTTAAAAGTGGGAAACATGGAGTCGCCACTAACGATAAAAGGTTGAGCGACGAAAGTACGGATCGGGACAACAATGATGAGGATGGTAAGAGCGAAACGAACAGCTTCAATGAGTGATTTTTTTGACTCTGGAGTCATGAGATATTTTTTAGTAATAAAGATGCGGTAGATTGTACTGGAAAAAAGGCTTTGACGCAAGGGACTATTCCATTGTATAATTCGTTCGCCATGATCTGTTCGAAAAAATGCGCATAAATTTCTGGTGAAATTTTGCTATACTCGGCCCAGTCGGCCAGCGAAATATTTTTCTCACAGACATAGCTCATTCAACCCGTTTTAAATTCTTAATTTTCATGTACATCATTGCTGGTTTAGGTAATCCCGGAGAAGAATACGATAACACTCGTCATAATATTGGCCGCGAGGTGGTGACTTTGTTGGCTAATAAAAAAGTAAAAGATTTGGAGGTGGGTGAGTGGAAGACTGATAAAAAAATACAAGCCGAAGTGGCGACTTTTGAATACGGTCAGCAAAAAGGGAAATTGGTTTTACCAAATACTTTTATGAATTTGTCGGGAAAGACAATTGGTCCACTAATTACTAGTGTTAAAAAAGCCGAGAGTTTGGTGGTGATTCACGACGATTTAGATTTACCGTTGGGGAGATTTAAAATTGGTTTTGATCGAGGGTCAGGTGGTCATAAAGGAGTGGAATCAATCATTAAAAATATCAAGACTCGGGCTTTTGTGCGGGTGCGAGTGGGCATCTCTGGTAGTACCCCAACTGGTAAAATAAAAAAACCTCAAGGTGATGAGGCGGTTCAAGATTTTGTGTTGGGTCAATGGAAACCAAGAGAAGAGGAAATATTAAAAAATATGAAGAAAGAAATTGTAGATAGCTTGTTGGTGTTAATGGAATCTGGCCGAGTAGTAGCGATGAATCAGTTTAATTAGGTAAATATTTTTTTTGAGTAGTGGTATTAAAATAAAAAAGGAAGCCCCTAGATCCCGATTCAGGTAGATCTAAGGGGCTTTGGCAGGGAGAAGGATTCCACAACAATGAAGATGTGTGGGTCTTCCCCTTCGCAAAAAGAAACCGGTCGGCAAAATGGCCAACGGCTCACTTAATAGTAGCATCTTTTCGATTTATGTCAAGTATTTTAGGGATAAAGAAAAAGCCGGGCCCTGGTACGTGTGTACCTGGGTCCCGGTGATACATGGAGTGGGATGATTGGCTTAGTTTCGTTCTTGGCGCCGCTTGTCATCCGGCGTCTCAAAAGGAGCCAGTCGAATACGGCGTCCCGGCGGCTTATTCCAGACCCCGTCTGGGCACGTTGGTCGGGTGAAAAAACGCCCCTCTTCCACTACTGTGATTTCTTGGCTCCGCGGGGGAGCGACTGCGGTGTTCATTACCAATAATTCCTCCTGGTTGTGGTCCGGGGAAAATTGTAACACGCCTTGGTTTGGGTGTACAGAAAGACCCCGCCGGACTGAAGGTCCGGCGGGGTCTTATCTTGCCTAAAAATTTATTTCACTTCTTTGATTTCTTCCAATTTTTTCTCACCAAATGACAAAGTCATTCTTTGTTCTTTTGGTTCAAACAAGTTGATCGTAAACTTGTAAGTCTTACCTAATTCTAGTTTGTTTTTCAGATCTTCATCGTTGCCGAATTCGGAAATGTGAACCAAGCCAGCCACACCTTCTTCGATGGAAACTAGAGCGCCGTGTTTGTTGTATTTGATTACAACACCAGACACAAAGTCACCTTTTTTGTATTTTTTGTCAGCTTCCATCCAAGGGTTGGTTTTAAGAGCTTTGATTGACAAAGAGATTTTATCTTCTTTGACTTCAATGATTTTTGCTTTTACTTTATCTCCCACTTTGAAACTCTCGCGAGGGTTTTCCACTAAAGCCCAGTCAATTTCTGAGATGTGGACCAAGCCTTCTAGACCCTCTTCAATTTTTAAGAAGACACCGAAATCAACTGCTCCAGTGACTTCACCTTCTACGACATCACCGAGGTTGTAACGAGACACGATTTCTCGACGAGATTTGTTGTCAGTATTTTTCTCAGAGAAGATTAACTTGGCTTCACGAGGGTCGGCGCCAATGATTGTGACTTCAATTGGCTTACCAACAAATTTCTGTAACTCTTCCATGATTTTATCCTTGTCACCATCTTGAACTCGAGGATAATTTTCCGCTTTCAGTTGAGAGGCTGGTAAGAAGCCATCAATTCCTTGCCATTCGATAATCAAACCACCCTTATTAGCATCCTTAACAGGTAATTCGATTACAGTTTTGTGTTTGATCATCTTCTCGGCCTCGTTCCAGATCAGAGCCTGCTTGGCTTCTTTAAGAGATAACTCAATGTAACCATCTTCACCTTCGGTTTCTACTACTTTAGCTGTAACAGAGTCGCCAATGTTAACTTTTTTGATCACGTCGCGGGCATTTAGATATTCGCGACCAAAAATCAAACCAGTTCCAAATGGAGGAATGTCGATATAAAGAGTCAATTTACCTTTGGCAATAACGCGACCTTCCACTAAGCTACCTTTTTCTGGTGAACTAGGTGAATTTTTCATCACGTCATCCATTGGGCCTTTAACTATTTTTACTTCAGCTGATTCTGCAGCTTCGTCAGTTGCTTTAACAACTTTTGGTTTTTTTGTTTCAGACATAAAAAAATAACCTTAACTCCTGCTTGCGCGGAGCCCGAGACTCACCAGCCATTATGCTGGGCCGTACTCAGATTAATAATAAGCTAAGAATACTAAGAAAAAAGGAAAAAGTAAAGGGCTGGAAGGGGGGCCCAAGTGTTCCCCTTCCAGCCCAGGCGCCTTAGCGCAAGACAGGTGACTTCGTTCCCAGAGCGATCAGGGAATTAGTTTTCACCTGGCCCCCTTTGCAGGGGCATACGGTCTTGGTTCTGCCGTGACCGACGGAACCCTTCCCCTTACAACGTTTGCAAGGGGGCGCCTGCTGTCTCCTCACGTGGAGCCTATCTGCAGCCCACACGTAGTCTACATAATTACTTGGAAATGGCCAAGTTTTCTGTTATTATTAGAGGATGGTAATCACATATTATGGTGAAGCTTTTGTGCGGTTGCAATTTGGCGATATGGTTATTGCCACCAATCCGATTAGTCGTGATTTTGATGCTAAAGCGTCTAAATTTGGGGCTGATATTGCGTTAATTGCCCAAAAACACCCGTCAATGAATGGCCGCGATAGTGTTTCTTTTGGCACTAAAGAAGCTTTTGTGATTGATTCTCCAGGAGAATATGAGTTGTCGGGGGTGTTTGTTAAAGGCCTGCCGTCAGTTGGTCCGCACGGACGGATTAATACTATTTATAGTGTGGTTCTTGAAAGTATGAGTGTTGTTCACTTGGGTGGCCTTGCTTTAGACAAATTAACTCCAGATGCGCTTGAGGAGATTTCTAGTCCGGATATTTTGATTGTGCCGATTGGTGGGCAAGATTCTCTTGATCCTAAATCGGCAGCTAAATTTGCCACTAGTCTTGGTCCTAAGATTATTATTCCAGTTTTGTGTGGCGATAAAAAGGATGATTATTTGGCTCTATTTTTAAAAGATATAGGAGCTGATAAAGTCAGTCCCATAGACAAACTTTCTTTAAAGAAAAAAGATTTAGAAGGGAAAGAGGGTGAAGTAATAGTCTTGTCGTCGGTTAATTAATCGTTTTTATGTGGCTACTTGGATATCTAGATAAAGTGCGCCAAAGACCAGAAATAGAGCGACGCCGGTTGTTGGTGGTTTGGACTTCTTTGGGTACTTTATTGATCGTTGGTGGTTGGATCTTTAATTTGCTTTTTATTCTACCAACACCTAAAGTGGACCCACAAACAGCTTCTAGTACAGTGAAGGTGATCGAGCCTGAAAAAAGTTTTTTTACCAGAATCACCGATAATCTAGAGAGAGTAAAGGTCGGTTTTCAGGTGTTGACCGAAATTACGACTAAAAAAGTTGATTCCCTCAAGTAAAAACTGGTGATATACTAAAGCGTCACATCTTAAATTATGGCTGAAAAGAACAAAAAACCAATTGAAACTAGTGAGGTTAACGAGATTAATAAAACAGTCCCGGTTAACATTGTGACTGAGATGCGAGAATCTTACTTAGATTACTCGATGTCAGTGATCGTGGCTCGAGCCTTGCCAGATGTCCGTGATGGCCTCAAACCAGTTCACCGTCGCATTCTTTTCTCTATGCACGAACTAGGCTTAACTGCTTCAGCTAAATTCCGTAAGTCAGCGACTATTGTCGGTGATGTGTTAGGTAAATATCACCCGCACGGTGACGTGGCTTGTTATGACGCTTTGACCCGTATGGCTCAAGAGTTTTCGACTCGTTACCCACTTATTTTTGGTCAAGGTAACTTTGGATCAATTGATGGTGACTCACCAGCGGCTTATCGTTATACCGAAGCAAAAATGTCTCGGATTGCTGGTGAGTTGTTGCGTGATATCGAAAAAGAAACTGTTGATTATATTCCTAACTACGATGGTAGTCGCCGGGAGCCGGTGATTTTGCCGTCAGTGTTACCAAACTTACTTTTGAATGGAACTTTAGGTATTGCGGTTGGTATGGCGACCAAAATTCCACCTCACAATGCTGGGGAGCTTTTGAACGCTCTGATCCACATGATGGATAACAAGGACGTAACGACAGAGGACTTGTTGCAATTTGTAACTGGACCAGATTTTCCAACTGGCGGTTTAGTTTTTAATACAGCTGATATTCGCCATGCCTATGCTACTGGTAGAGGGGGAGTCTTGACTCGTGGTGAAGCGGAGATTGTGGAACAAAAAGCCGGTAATCATCAGATTATTGTTACTTCGATTCCTTATCAGGTAAACAAGTCTGATCTGATTGTGAAGATTGCTGACTTGGTCCGTGATAAAAAAATTGAAGGGATTCGTGATATCCGTGATGAATCAACGAAAGATATTCGAGTGGTGATTGACCTTAAAACCGGGGCTCATCCTCAGAAAGTTTTAAATGGTCTCTACAAACATACCGACCTGGAAGCCATGTTCCACTTCAATATGTTGGCTATTGTGGATGGGGTGCCGAAATTGTTGTCACTCAAATCTATTTTGGAAGAGTTTATTGCTCATCGTAAGGTGGTAGTAACTCGCCGCACTCAATACGATTTACGCAAAGCAGAGGAGCGGGCTCACATCTTAGAAGGTTTGAAAAAAGCTCTTGATCACATTGATGAAATCATCAAGTTGATCAAAAAATCCAAGGATACTGGCGAGGCTCATACCAATTTGGTTAAGCAGTTTAAATTGTCTGACATTCAGGCGACTGCTATTTTGGAAATGCGGTTACAAAAACTAGCTGGTCTAGAACGTCAGAAAATTGAAGATGAGTTGAAAGAAAAATTAGCTTTGATTGCAGAGCTTAAATCAATTTTGGCTGATGTGAAGAAGATGATCAAAATTATTCGCACTGAATTTGCTGAATTGAAAGAAAAATATAGTGACGATCGTCGAACTAAGGTGATTTCTTCTGGTGCTAAAGAAATTAACGTCGAAGATCTAATTCCTGAAAAAGAAAACATGTTGGTTTTGACAGCGGGTGGTTATATCAAACGAACTGATCCGACCGAGTATCGTTCTCAAAAGAGGGGTGGGGTTGGAGTGGTTGATTTAAACGTGAAAGAAGAAGATTTTGTCACTAACCTGCTAACCGCAAACACTCATAGTGATCTACTATTCTTTACTGATTCCGGTAAGGCTTATCAACTCAAAATGTATGAAATTCCAGAAGGTAAACGGGCGACTCGGGGTAAATCGATCATGAACTTTATTTCTTTGTCAGCTGAAGAAAAAGTGACTTCCATTTTAGCTTTCCCGAAGGCCCTCAAAGACACCAAATTGTCACTTATGATGGTAACTAAACAAGGCGTGGCTAAACGAGTTTCAGCCGAGAGCTTTAAAGATGTTCGTCGCAGCGGTATTATTGCGATCAAATTAAGTGATGGAGATGAGTTGTTATCTGTTTGCCCGGTGGATAAGGGTGATAGTGTAATTTTGACATCTAAACTTGGTCAATCTATTCGTTTTAAAGAAGCTGATATTCGGGAAATGGGTCGCGGGGCCGCTGGAGTGCGAGCTATGAAGCTTGGCAAAGCTGACGTTATTGTCGGAGCTGATACGGTCAAAAAAGAGGCAACTGATGCTGAGCTGCTCGTGATGGGTCGTAATGGTTTTGGTAAAAAAACCCCAATCAAAGATTACAAAATTCAAAAACGTGGCGGTTCAGGTATTAAGACGATTAAATTAACCAGCAAAACTGGAGAGTTGATCTCTAGTCGAGTACTAACTGGCGAAGAATCAGAAGTGGTGGCTATTTCTAAGCTGGGTCAAATCATTCGCACTGGCTTAGATGAGATTCCTAGTCTCGGCCGACAGACTCAAGGAGTCAGAATTATGAAGTTGCGAGCCGATGATAGTTTGGCATCCATAACTTGTTTGTAATATAATAAGAGGGTATGGCATTTGCTAATCCTCAAGAATTTGTTAAACAGCTAGATCTTAGTCCTCGTTCAACGGTGGCTGATTTTGGAGCTGGTTCTGGGGCCTGGACTTTGGCGCTCTCCAAATATTTAACCGGGGGAACCGTCTATGCGATTGATATCCAAAAAGAATTGTTGGGTAGTTTGCAAACTGAAGCCACAAAAGCTGGTCTAGCCAATATTCATTACTTGCAGGGTGATCTAGAGAGTCGCGGTGGTAGTAAGTTAGCTGATGAGGAAGTCGATGTGGTTTTAATTGCGAATATTTTATTTCAAAGTAAGTTGAAATATTCGATCGCTTTAGAGGCTAAGAGAATTCTAAAACGCACCGGTCAGGTGGTGGTGATTGAGTGGAAGGAATCTTTTGGTGGTATCGGACCAAAAGCGGAAGACGTTGTCTCAGCTAAAGAAATTCAGGAGGTGTTTGGTCAAGCTGGTTTCGTGGAGCAATCAACAATTGATGTTAGTGATCAACATTATGCTATGATATTTGTGAAGGGCTAATTTTTTTTATGAAGAAAATCAATATTTTTCAGATAGTTCTACTTTTCATCTTTGGGTTTGGTTTGGTCATTGGGGTGTTAATCTTTTCGGGTATATTACCTGGTTTTAAAAAGACAACCACTGTCAGTCAAAAGTCAGTGGTCATGTGGGGGGATATAGCAGTCAGTAAAGCATCTAATTTTATAGCTGAACTTAATCGAGCAAACAAAGATTCTTTTTTTGTCAGTTATGTTTATAAGGACCCTAGTACTTATGAGACTGAGTTAATCAATGCACTAGCTCACGGTAAGGGTCCGGATTTAATTCTTCTTCATGACAGATCAATTGTTAAGTTAGAAAAATTGATCGAGCCACTACCTTATACTTCTTTACGGGTAACTGATTTTAAGAATACTTTTATTGATGGAGCTAGTGTTTTCTTGACCTCGGTTGGCACTTTAGCTATTCCTATCAGTGTTGATCCGTTGGTGATGTATTACAACAAAGATCTTTATATTAAAGCTAATATTTTTCAACCGCCTCAAAATTGGTCTGGTTTCCAAAACAATCATAAGGTTTTAAACTCGGTTAGTGACCAGGGGATCATCTCTCAAAGCGGGGTAGCTTTAGGTAATTTCCCTAACATAAAAAACGCAAAAGAAATTTTACTGACTTTATTGATGCAGGCTGGTGCCCCTTTGGTTGTTAGAACACCTAATAATAATTACCAAGTGTCATTGGGTGATATTTCTGGCAATAGTAATAGTATTTACTCAGCTTTAGATTTCTTTACCAGATTTGCTACTCCAGGCCGAGCGGAATATTCTTGGAATAATTCATTTCCAGAAGCAGCTACCACCTTCACTAATGGCTTTACAGCTAATTATTTTGGTTTCGCTAGTGAAATCCAAACCCTGCGAGCTCTCAATCCTAATTTAAACTTAGCGATCACTTCTTTACCTCAAATAGACGAGGCTCCTCGACCTTTGACGTATGGTCGTTTGGATGGAGTGGCGGTTTTGAAAAGCTCCAAAAATAAATCAGTGGCTTTTTCAGTAGCTATAGCGATGTTTGATCGAGAAAATAGTGCTAAATTATCTGAGGCTTTATCATTAGCCTCTCCTCGCAAAGATTTATTGGTGCGTATTTCCAATGATGAATTTAAAGATCTCTTTAATCACTCAGCTTTGATTTCTAGTTCGTGGCTGGATCCAAATCCTGATGCTTCCAAAAAGGTATTTCAATCCAGCGCTAACGCTGTCACGATTGGTATTAATGGACCAGAAAAATCTATGTCTCAAATGTTCGAACAATTAAAAAATTTATTTTAATTAACAATGAATATAAATAAATTATCTTCAGGATTAATTATTTTATCTCTAGTTTTTGTTGGGCTATTTTTTATTGCGCCGGTGGTTGATGCTCAAGTGGTTAGCAAGTTGGTTCCTTGTGGTGACGCTGGACGACCAGACTGCACTTTTAAAGATTTAGCTCTTTTGATCACGGCGGTGATTAAGTTTCTGATTTTTCAAGTAGGAATATTGGTAGCCACCATTGTGATTATTTGGGGTGGGGTGCTTTATGTTTTGTATCCTTATAAACCAGGTTACAAAGATACTGCCAAAAAAATGATTACTGGTTCGATCGTGGGCCTACTTATTATGATGGGAGCGTATCTCATTGTTAAAACCCTGGTTACTAGTGTGGTCGGCCCTTCGGCTGATGACGCTAATCCAGCTGATAAGGCGGATTTGATTGAGGCGGTTAATAATACTTTTCAAGATTTACCAAATACTTCCCAGTCACCAAACTAGTAAGTATCTTTTCCCTTTGAATATTTAATTTGTTATGATTACTGGTATGAAAAAAATATGCAAATCACTTTATTTAAAAGGGTTGGGTATTTCGGTGTTTCTGGTGCCTTTATTGAGCTCGGCGACAACCGACGTTAACCCTGGTGGAGGGGACTCTTTTTCGCTGCAGATTGTTAACCCTCTCAGTGTTGGTAGTTTAGAGGGGCTGCTCGATTTATTACTGAAAATTTTATTACAGATTGGTATACCGGTGGTCACTTTTATGATCATTTGGTCTGGTTTCTTATTTATTAAAGCTCAAGGTAAAGAGGGTGAAGTGACCAAAGCCAAAGAAAATTTACAATGGGTCCTAATCGGGACAGCAATTGTGTTGGGGGTTGGTTCAATCTTAGCTATTATCAAAACAACTGTCGCTGCCTTGGGTGGTGGTGTTTAATTAAATCATGACATATTTAAAATCAAAGAAGTTTAGTTGCTTGAGTCTCGGTTTATTTTTAGTGGCTATCATCTTAGTTCCAACTTTAGCTTTAGCTCAACCTGGTGGTTTGCCTGGTGGAGCTGGTAACGGGTCGGGCGGGAACGGGGGTCCTTCAGGGGGGGATATTCCTGGTGGTGATGGTGGTTCTGGGACTATTCCGAATAATACCAACCAGGGCTGCGATCTATCAACGGCTACTTTTAAGACGCTGGTCGACTGTGTTCGTGATTCAATCGTGGTGCCTATTATTAACCTACTCTTGGCTTTGGCGGTCTTGGTCTTTTTTTGGGGCTTAGTCAAATATCTATATAAAGGTGATAACGACGCTGAGCGGACCAAAGGTAAAAGTTTGATGGCTTTTGGGATCATTGGACTTTTTGTAATGGTAAGTGTTTGGGGGATAGTTGGTTTGTTAACTGGAACTTTTTTTGGGGCTAGTGGTCCAGCAGGTGTTAATCCACCGGTTCCTCAGTTGCCAGCTAGTATTACTCTATAAGGGTGGTATAATGTTCTTATTATTAAATTGGGTCGTTTATTATTTTATTTTTTAAATTATATGAAGAAAGTTGTTGCAACAATTGGTTCTGGTTTAGCTTTGACGCCTTTCTTGGCTCTAGCTCAAAGTTTTGATCCGAATGGTTATATCGCAAGTATCATAACTTCCTTTAGTGGTTGGATTAATGTGCTTATCGGTATTTTGGTTACCTTGGCCGTTTTGGTTTTTATTTGGGGTTTGATCACTTACTTGCTTAATGCTAGTAATGAAGAAAAGCGCTCAGATTCAAAGTGGTATATGATTTATGGTATAGTTATTTTGTTCGTTATGGTTAGTATTTGGGGTCTAGTAGGGCTTCTTCAAAATATTACTGGAGCGGAATCTAACGTAGACGCTGGTGGTATTGATATTCCAACAGTAACAGGTACAGATATTCAGTAGCTAACGTGGTTATCATTGAAAATCTTAAGAGTCAGATATTAAACCCCTTGATTGGTTTCTTGTTTGTGTTGGCCACCCTCTACTTTGTGTGGGGAGTGTTCCAATTTATTCAAAATGCTGATAGTGATACTGGCCGACAGCAAGGTCGCGACAGTATCTTGTGGGGATTGTTTGGAATGTTCATCATGGTAGCCGTGTTTGGGATCATGTGGACTATTTGTAACACTGTTCAGTGTCAATAAATCTTAAGTAAGGGAAATAATAAAGCCGCCTCGCGTAAACGCTTGGCGGCTTTGTGGTTGGGAAACTCAAGGTGACAAATCGTCCCTACATCTTGTATAGGTAGACAGTCACCGTGGTTTCCTTACCATTGGTTGATTGGAACTTCAGTGTTCCGAGGTTGTTGAGATTGATGCCGTGGTTGACACCTTTCTCGGCTTGAGGGTTATCGGTGTAGGGCGCGTCCATATATGGCCTCACCCCGTTTCCCACGACCATGACCACGTCGTGGGGATTGAACGTGACCTTGTAGTGGCTAACCACAAGAGTCACTTCCAGGTCCTTCTCGCCGGTTTTGGCCTTCATCTTGCCTTCCCCGGCGCTCGCTGTTTCGCCAATAGTCTTGGACCAGCCGGTGGCTGGTACAGAGACAGTGAACTTGGCGATGTCGTGTGCTCCCTCCGGTAACGGGCCGATCCGTTTGGGGTCGACCTTGGTTCCAGGTAGGGTGGGGAGACTCAAGTTCTGGAAAACAACCTTAGGGTCTGTTTCACCTAACCCATTAGCATTAGCTAGTGGAGTCAGAATCAACAAGAGTAACCCAGTGGTCAAGGCCGCTTTCCAGAAGCGTGACCTTCCAATCCTGACGGCGTCTTTCTCGTAGGAGAGAAAGTACGAACCGCCAGCCATGAGAAGGACTACCATTGCGATGATGGTGTAGCCCGTGTTGGTCACGAACCACAAGAACCAGGCTGGGAACACCCACCAGGTGGCGAAGACCACCACAGTCCAGTAGGCGACCCAGGCACCAGTTAGGAATGGATCCCACTCTGGACCTTTCGGTTTAGGGGCTGTTACGGGAGTGCCACCAGCAGTGGTTGTCCTGGGAGTTGGGCCTCCTGTAGATTTCCACATTTTTCTGACATCATCCCAGTATCGGAAGAGGGCTACTAACCCGATTCCGAGTAAGGCGATTGCTACCGAACTCATGAAGTAGAACCTTTCTTTTTCCTCGCCGGCTTTTGAGTGGCTGGCGGAGTCGTAGGTTGAGTCTCCGGTTTTGTTTCAGAGACTTTTTTCAGGGTTTGGGCGATTTGGGTTGCTATCCCCGAGATACCCCCATCGCCGATAATGTGCACGGCATTGGGGTTGCTCAGGCCTGCCTTGGCCGCGTCAATGACAAGGGCCTCTTGGCCCGACACTCCCGTGGCGGTTTGGATTTTTTTGAGTCCAGCCGCCTCGGCAGTCATCATTCGCAGGTGGTTGTTAGCGAGAGCTTCCCCTGCGCGTTGTGTTTCCACCCCTTTCCCAATAGACTCAGCGATTTTTTGGATCTCTGCGTTGAGGGAGTGACTGGTCAACACCTTGAAGTTTTTGACCTGAGTGAATCTCAAGCCAATCTCGTCTTCTATCAGTTTTCGCAGGGCGTTAACCGATAGTCTTTTGATATCTGGTCTGGTTGTGGTGGTCACCTCTTTGTAGTCTATCCTGTTCTCTGCGAGAGCTTCCAGGACATATCGGGTGACGTAGCGGCTGATAGCATCAACATTACGTTGTGCGCGGGCCGCCGTGCCTACCTGGCAGACTGAGCGCATCCCACTTTCGATCAGGTCTCGGACGTAATTTGTGGCGTCCTCGATCGAGTCGAAAGCGATGTCAAACCGCAAGCCTTTGGTGATTTGCATTGTGTAGGACGCCGACACCTCCGCAATGACCCGGGTTTTAAGCGGGTCCTTGTATTGATCGGCTATCTCATCCTTAACTTGTCCCTTGTCTGGTTTTACCACCACTGCCGGGACGAAGTTGTATTTTTCCTCGGTGGCGGGATCTCCCAAAGTTGGAGTAATTGTCACCGTCTGACTCAGTATATCTTCTTCGTCGGCAGGATCAGCGGATTCAAACGGCACAAAAATTGGTTCTATCCAATAATCTGGTACCATCTTCCCACTGGCATCCTTTTTCATCCCTTTTGGCTCAGAGGGTAGTGGTTGCGGATTTCCTTGGTCGTCCTTTCCCCTCCAGAGATCTTCTGGGTTGGCAGGTACTTCTCGGGTGATGATCGCTCTCGGGTAACGATTGACGGTTGTCAGTCCCCAAAATCCAGGGACGATACCAGCATCGATTGATCCGATGCGATAGCCCAGAAATTGAAGGACCCCCACATCTTTCGCGCCGTCCACTTTGGTGTGAATGGTGCCGTAGAGACAGTAGGCAATCCACCAGATCAGTACGACGTTTCTCCAGTTGATACTGGTGGACGTCTCATTTTGATTTTCCACCGGCAGGCCGTTAGGCATTGCCAAGTAGATGATCACAAAGATTGCTACCATAACCACGATGGACCATCCTGAATACTGACGGGTTGTCATCTTCTTTTCTCCTGGTTTTTGCCCTTAAGCAAACACCTTTTTGTTTGTTTCCAATCAACTGTCAACGACCTTTCAATATCTCTACAGCAGGGGATAATAGCCCCAACTGAGTATCTTTACTTCCACTCTCTATTATATCAGGTTTTATGAAAAAGTCAAGGGGTCTTAAATAACAAAATACCCCTGAGAATTAGGGGGATTTTACTACAAATCCAGGCGAGGGGAGACTCGCCCGCGACTAAATTTTTTGTCGACACAAAAAATTTGTCTGGGCACCACCTCGGCCCCAAACTCTGCTGAGTCTGGACTGCGTGGCCTCCGGTGTTCGAGTCTCCCCTCGCCCCTACAAAATAAAAAGCCCCAAAGCTATCGCTTTGAGACTTAATATTTTGTGAGCGAGGGGAGACTCGAACTCCCAACCCGTGAGGGACTAGTTCCTAAGACTAGCGCGTATACCAATTCCGCCACTCGCCCGATGTTTTGTTGTGAGAAATTCGGTCACAAATAATTTTGCTGTGCAAAATTTTCGCGACCCCGCCTCGGTCACAGTCTTCGACTGGCTTTGCGACCTGTGGCTTTCGAATCCCTCACAGGGACTACCAAACAATATTCATTCAATATTTTATATTGAATTCATTTGTTTGGTGCCCTGTGAGGGATTCGAACCCCCGACCATCTCCTTAAGAGGGAGTTGCTCTACCAACTGAGCTAACAGGGCAATTGTAGGATTATAGTTTATTTGAGGGGGAAATTCAATTTTATAACCAAGTAAGTTGGGACTCTCCTTTGACTTAAAATTTTCTACCCGAAAATTTTAGTCTAGGCACCGCCTCGCGCCGAAATGTTGCTACATTTCGACTTCGTGCGCTCCGGCGTTCGAGTCCCACCCAAAATTTAACTTTGTTAAATTTGTGCCCGGGGTGGGACTCGAACCCACAAGGCTTGCGCCACACGATTTTAAGTCGTGCGTGTATACCATTCCACCACCCGGGCATATTTTTTAAAATCAATTTGCTACTGCAATTTGATTTTTGAGGCGTGGGCGGGAATCGAACCCGCGTATAAAGCTTTTGCAGAGCTTCGCCTTACCACTTGGCCACCACGCCTGTAAGTTTAAATTGTATCTGCTTCGATATCAACTAATGCCTCATTCGAAGCAAGAGCGATGTCGATACGAGGCACATTACCGATTTTTGTCTCATTACGCAAATATTCATACAGGTCGGTTCTGAGACGCTTAAGTTCTTTCAATACCTCATCGGTAGCGGTATCTGGGAGAACTGAGACGAAGACAGTCGCACTAGCGTTGTTTTTTTCCAATACACAACCAGTGACGGTTACTAGAGCTCGAGAAGCAACATTGCGCACAAAAAATTCTGCCGCGGTGCGAGTAATAACCTCTTCAACTCGTTTGTGATGTTTGGTGTAATCGTCCATGGTTAATTATAGGCTATTTAGCCACTCGTTCAAATATTTCTAAAATATCACCAGGGGCAATAACGATCTTGGAATCAATCATGGTTCCAAATTGACCAGGTGGTTCAACGCGGTCGGTCTTGGCTTTATGTTGTTCAAGTTCGGCCACTTTACCTCGACCAATTTCAATGTCGCGACGGATAATTTTAATTTCTTTGCCTTTAACAAAGACACCGTCTAAGACTTGACCCCCGACTACTTGTTTATCTTTGTTGGCACTGAAACATTTTAGAATTTTGGCTCGGCCGGTTGTTTCTTCGATAGTCACTTTTGGTCGGCGTTTAGATACCTCCTCAGCTAGCCACTCAGCTAGTTTGTAAATAATATCAAAAGTGACAATGGTAACATCAAATCGTTCAGCAATATCTTTGGCACTAGTGTCAGTTTTGACTTGGAAGCCTAAAATAATAGCGGAGTTTGAACCACTGCCTAGTTTGGCATCGTTGTCGGTGATAGCTCCAATACTCTTGCCGATAATTTTCAGGCGAACTCGTTCATCAACAATTTTTAAAACTTCTTTTTCGACTGCTTCCAAGGTGCCAATAGTATCAGCTTTGATAATGATTGGTATTTCAATTGCATCAGCTCCTAGTTCTGGAGTGTGACTTGGGTTGTTGGTATTAGCACCTAGGGTGCGACCAGTTTTTTCATGATGATCAGCCGCTTTCTTGTCCTTTAAGCCGTTGATAATAGCTCCGACGGCTGGTACTTCAGCAAAACCGTAAAGAAGAACAGGGGAGGATAAGGTGGCTTCTTTTAAGGGTTGGCCTAAAAAGTTTTCCATCTTTTTAATTTTAGCTACCACTCCTTCGACGCCAACATAGTCACCTAAGTGTAGGGTTCCATTTTTAATAATAGCTGTAACGGTCACTCCAATTTTTGGGTCACGATTGGTTTCCAAAATCAAAGCTTCGCCAGGCAGGCTAGGGTCGCCACTTTTTGCTTCTAGATCTGAAACTAAAATAAGTAGATCCAGTAAATCATCAATCCCCTCACCAGTTTTAGCTGAAATATTAACACTAGGAATAGTACCTCCATATGACTCAACAAAGACTTCCTGTTCGGCTAATTCTTGTTTGACTTTATCGGGGTTGGCATTGGGTCGGTCGATTTTGTTGATAGCAACAACAAAGGGCACCCCAGCTTCTTTGACTGATTTGAGAGCCTCAATAGTTTGAGCTTTGACTCCTTCTTCAGCGGAGACCAACAAAATAGCAATATCAGAAATTTGGGCGCCACGGTTACGCATGGAAGAAAAAGCTTCATGACCAGGTGTATCTAAGAAGGTGATGGTGTGTTCCTTTCCTTCGGTGACATGTTTAACTTCATAAGCGCTAACATGTTGAGTAATACCACCCGCTTCACCCGCGACAGTGTTTGATTTACGAATATAATCAAGCAAGGTTGATTTGCCGTGGTCAATATGACCAACAACAACCACGACAGGTGGTTTGGCTTTAATTGTAGATTGAGAATTATTAGTCATATATTTTAACGTTTGGCGGCTTCAGCAATTGATTGTCTCTCTTCCTCAGTTAGCTCGTAGGTAGATTGTTGATGGGTCAAAGGTTTAGCATAAACTGAGACTTTATCTCGAGTATAAATACTAGACACGACGACGCCGTCTCCACTATCGTCCATCAAGCAGGTAGCAAAACTTTGATTGCCACCATGATCTTTGAAAGGATTAAAACGAACGGTGTGGAATTTGCTTAGAGTGCGACGAAGTCTTTGTTCAATATTATCTAAGCGCTTGGTTCCTTGATTTGTCTGACTAAAAAGTTCGTCTATCGCTTGACCGATGTCGGCGATAATCCCTTCAAAGTTGGTTGCTTTTTTACCACGAAACAAGCGACCTAGACGTATTTCTAGATAAACAATCCAGGCTAATAGTATCAAGATCAAAACTAGGAGGCCTGGGACGACCAATTGTGAAGCAAGTGTCGGCACAGTGCCAAAAATCATACCTTATTTTACGGCTTTTTGCAAAAAAGACCGTAAACGGTACAATGCGGAGATGGGTTTATTTAGTCAAAGGATTTACGCCGATACTGCAGCCACAACGTCGATTGATCGACGAGTCTTGGCGGTGTTATGGTCAAATTTAAAAAATAGTTTTGGTAACGCCTCTAGTTTGTATGTCGAAGGGGTAAAAGCTGATCGAATATTGCAAGAATCCAGACGAGTGGTAGCTTCTATTTTAAGTGCTCAACCAGACGAGATTGTTTTTACTAGTGGAGGAACTGAGGGCAACAACTTAGCTTTCAGAGGGGTGTATGAAGCTTTTAAACAACAGACTGGTAGTGATGGGGAGATTATTGTTTCGGCTATAGAACATCAGTCTGTACTGGAAGCGGCCAAAAGTTGTGAAAAACTGGGAGCTAAGATAATAATTTTGCCGGTTGATCAACAAGGCTTTGTTGATATTAAAGTTTTGAAAGAGATTCTTAATGATAAGACGGTCCTCGTATCAGTAGCTTATGCTAATAATGAAATAGGAACAATTGCTGATATTTCCGCTATTGCTAAAGTGTTAAGACATTGGCGCAAGCAAAATGGCGATAGTGATTATCCTTACTTTCACACGGACGCCTGTCAGGCTCCAAGATTTCTACCACTGAAAGTTGAGTCTTTAGGTGTTGATTTGCTGACGCTCAACGGTTCGAAAATTTACGGTCCAAAAGGAGTGGGGGCTTTGTATATTCGTCGAGGTAAAAAAATAACACCAATCTTGCCTGGTGGTGGCCAGGAATTTGGTTTACGATCGGGTACCCAAAATATTCCAGCGATTGCTGGTTTGGCTAAAGCGCTACAACTAACAGAAACTTTAAAAGCTCAAGAAGTGATTTATTTAAGTGGTTTGCGTGATCAACTGATAAATTTAATCAATCAATTAATACCAGGGGCTGTTTTTTATGGTCCAGTGGGTGATAAGCGATTACCAAATAATGTTAACGTTGGGTGGCCAGGAGTTGAAGCCGAAGCGGTGGTGATTGGTCTGGATGCTTTAGGGATTTCAATTTCGACTGGCAGTGCTTGCTCTTCTAAAGCTAAACCAGAATCTCATGTGTTGAAAGCATTGGATGCTAATAATAAACTAACTTCAGTTCGGATTACTTTAGATCGTCGAGCTTCGCTAAAAGATATTTCTAAAATTGCCAAGAGTCTAAAAAAGGTGATTGAACGGATTAAAATTGGTCAAAAATTAGTGGCTTAATTAATGTGATATAATTAGCGGTAATTATTAATTTAACTTATTTTTTTAATGCACACCCTACCAGCTTTATCTTACGGTTACGACGCTTTAGAACCATATATTGATGCTGAGACGATGAGACTTCATCACACTAAGCATCATCAGACTTATGTTGATAAATTGAATACTGCTTTGGCGGATTATCCGGATTGGCAAAACAAATCAATTGAAGACTTGTTGCAAAATTTTTCCTCTGTGCCAGAAGCTATAAAAAAAGTGGTGAAGAATCATGGTGGTGGCCACGCTAACCATACTTTGTGGTGGCAAATTATTGGTCCAGCCACTGGCGGTCAAAATCTTCCCGGGGGAGAGTTGTTGATCAAATTGGAAGCCAGTTTCGGTAGTTTTGAAGAATTTAAACAAAAATGGCTAGACACCGCTTTGACTGTTTTTGGTTCGGGTTGGATTTGGTTGGTTGTCGAAGGGGATAGTTTAGTGATTACCACCTCAGCTAATCAAGATTCATTATTAATGGAAGGGAAAAAACCGATCTTGGGTTTAGATGTCTGGGAGCATGCTTATTATCTGAAATATCAGAATCGTCGGGCCGATTACGTGAATAATTTTTTTGCTGTCATTAATTGGTCAGAGGTAGCTAAAAAAATGACTGAAAAATAAAGCTTTACTAGGGGTTTGCCTTTTTTAGTTTACTAACTTAGTATTAAGATAATGCACGAATTAAATAATCATCAACTTATTTTATTAACCCTACTAGTTAGTTTTGTGACCTCTGTTGCTACTGGTATTTTGACTGTGTCCTTTCTTGATCAGGCTCCGATGGAGGTGACTAGAACTATTAATCGAGTAGTAGAACACACGGTTGAAAGGGTGGTCCCTGGTGGGATTCAAACTATTGTCAAAGAGGTGCCTGTCATCGTAACGGAGGAGGCTTTGGTTGTAAAAGCGATCAATAGTGCCTCTGGAGCGGTGGTTCAAATTCTCGATACTTCCAACTCACCTACCAAACAAGTTGGTTCTGGTTTTCTAGTGGAACCGAAAGGTTTTATCCTGACTAAATCTGAAGTCTCTAGTACGAAACCGGTTTATCAAGTATCAATAGAATCCGGTCAGACTTTCCCGGTAGAAGTAGTCAAACAAGATAAAAGTGACAAAGTGGTGGTTTTGAAAGTTAAAGCTGATAGACTTGATGATTTCATTAAACAAACAGAAAAAATTGACCCTCTAAAGATTTCAACTAAAGATGTGATTGTTGGTCAAAGTGTGATTGGGATGGGATCTGGAGCTGGGGGTAATAACGTTGTCTCTGTCAGTATTATTGCTAGCTTCAACGCTTCTAGTACCGATGCCTTGATTAAAACCAACGCCTCGACTCCTGATAACAGTGGTGGACCGTTGCTTGATATTCATGGTGAGGTAGTGGGTATGAACTTAACTTCGGGAACTGGTTTACCTAAAGAGTTACTCAAATTGATTATTGACTCAGTTAAATAATTATTTTATAGTCTGAGACATCTATGTCTTTACCTCCATTTCAAAATTTTACAGCTAAAGCCCGTGACGCTATTAGAAAAGCTCATGAGTTGGCTATTGAACGTGGTCAAAATCATGTTAACCCGGTGCACTTGTTGGCTGCGCTCTTACTTCAAGAAGAAAGTACGGCAGTATCGATTGTTGACCGCTTAGAGGTTGACTCGATCATGTTAACTGACTATTTGCTAGATACTATGGAAACTGGCGAAACAGCGTCAGTGGCCACCCCTTCTTATCAAATGTATCTAACGCCGGAATTGGTGCGCGTGTTTGATACGGTTGGAAAGATTGCTTCTTCACTTAATGATGAATTTGTTTCTACTGAACATTTACTTCTAGCTTTATTGGAAACCACTAGTCAAGCCCAAGAGATATTACAACGTTTTAAAGTTACCAAAGAAGGTGTAACGCATATAGTAGAAGAATTACGAGCCGGTAAAATTCAAGATTTAGGTGAAAACAAAAAATTTAAAGCTATTGAAAAGTTTACTAAAAATCTGACTGATTCAGCGCGCCAAGATAAACTTGATCCAGTGATTGGTCGCGAACAAGAAATTCGTCGAGTAATGGAAATATTATCTCGTCGGACTAAGAATAATCCAGTCTTGGTGGGAGAAGCGGGTACTGGTAAAACAGCGATTGCTGAAGGTTTGGCAATTAGAATTGCGGCTGGTGATGTGCCCGAGTCATTGCGCGATAAGGAAATAGTTTCTCTCGATCTTGGTTTACTGGTAGCTGGTACTAAATACCGAGGTGAGTTTGAAGAACGACTCAAAAATATTGTAAAAGAGGTAGAACGAGCTGAAGGTAAGATTATTTTATTTATTGATGAAATGCACACTCTAGTCGGTGCGGGAGCGGCAGAGGGAGCGATTGATGCTTCCAACTTACTTAAACCAGCTTTAGCTCGAGGAGAGTTGCGAGTGATTGGTGCCACTACTATTAAGGAGTATCAAAAATACGTTGAAAAAGACCAAGCTTTAACCAGGCGGTTCCAGCCGGTCAATGTTGAAGAACCGAGTATTGAAGACGCGGTGGCTATTTTACGTGGATTAAAGAACAAGTATGAACTTCATCATGGTGTCCATATTGCTGATGACGCGATTGTGACAGCGGTTAATCTATCTAGTCGCTATATCAGTGATCGTTTTCTGCCTGACAAAGCGATCGACTTGATTGACGAAGCTGCTTCCGCTTTACGGTTACAACTAGAAAACAAACCGACCATCTTGGAAGACGCTGAACGGCGAGTTCGTCGTTTGGAAGTGGAACGAGAAGCGCTTAAAAAAGAGGTGGAGCATAATTCTGACAATAAAGAAGCTAAAGCTCGGATTAAAGATATTGATAAAGAAATTGAAGAGAGTCGAGAAAAAACTTCTGAGTTGGAGTTGCGTTGGAAAAATGAAAAACAAATTATTTCCGAAATCCGTCAAACTAAAAATGAATTGGAGGCTTTACGCTTGGAGGGTAATCATACGGAATTGAAGGGTGACCTAACTAAAGCGGCGGAAATTCGTTATGCTAAAATTCCAGAATTAGAAAAAAACTTAAAACAAAAAGATACTCGCTTAAAAAGGTTGCAAACTGCTCGTAAGATTTTGAAAGAGGATGTGACTGGTGATGATGTGGCTAAAGTGGTGTCTCGTTGGACTGGTATACCGGTGACTAAGATGTTGGAAGAGGAGGCTGAAAAATTGACCAGGATGGAAGATGACCTCAAGAAGAGGGTCCGAGGCCAAGATGGAGCGATTGCGCTTATTTCTGAAGCAGTTAGACGTTCACGGGCTGGTATTGCCGACCCAGATCGACCTATCGGTTCTTTTATCTTTATGGGTTCGACTGGTATTGGTAAAACTGAGTTAGCTCGCGCTTTGGCTGAGTTTATGTTCAATGACGAGAAATCTTTGATCCGGGTGGATATGTCCGAGTATATGGAGAAATATTCAGTTTCAAAATTGATTGGATCACCACCTGGTTATGTCGGACATGAAGAAGGGGGCTCTTTAACTGAACTTGTTCGTCATCGACCTTACTCAGTTCTGTTGTTTGATGAAATAGAAAAAGCCCATCCAGAAGTCTTTAACATTTTACTCCAAGTTTTAGACAATGGTCGGCTGACGGACTCCAAAGGTAGAGTTGTTAACTTTAAAAATACAGTCATTATTTTGACTTCTAATATTGGTAGTCAATTCTTAAATCGTTATCAAAAAATGGGCTTCGGTAGTGGTGCCCAAGAAGTAGAACTAGAAGATTTGAGACTTAAAATGATGGATAGCTTGAAGGATCACTTCCGACCAGAGTTTTTGAATCGTTTGGATGAAATTATTGTTTTCAATCCATTAGATCGAGAGGTGATTAAAGAGATTGTTAATATTCAGTTAGCTGTAGTAGAGAAAAGATTGGCGGTGAAGGGGATTGCTCTCCATGTCTTGCCTGAAGTTTTGGATTATCTAGCCAAAGAAGGTTATAGTTCTGAGTACGGAGCTCGACCACTAAAGCGTTTGATCCAAAGTAAAATTCTTAACCCGATAGCGGAATTTATTATTGGCCGAAAAGTAGAACATGGTGGAATAGTTGAGGTGGTCATGAAAGATAATTTGCCTCAAATTGAATTGAAAAAATCAACCAAGACTAAGTCTGGTACTCGGGGGCGAATAGGTTTAGGTACGAAAAGTTAATTTGATTTTATTGTTGGCTGTGCCATAATACAAAGCGTCCAATTTGGACAGCTAACATTTTGCGCAGGTGGTAGAGTGGTCAATTACAACAGACTGTAAATCTGTCGGCTTCGGCCTACGAAGGTTCGAATCCTTCCCTGCGCACAAAAAATCCGCCATTAGGCGGATTTTTGCGTAGGAGTGACTGAACTACTTCAGTCACGTGAAGGATTCGAAAGCCGCAGGCATAATTTTTTCAGTAGAAAAAATAGTCGAGGCGGGGCTGCGAGAATTTACGAGTGACGACGAGTAAATTACTTGTAGCAGAATCCCTTCCCTGTGCACTCTGCACACACATAGTGCCCAGAGAAATTTTTGTCTGGACAAAAGTTTACTCTAGGGAGAATCCTTCCCTGTATTTTTTATATAAAAAAACCGGCCGGAACGCGTGTGCGTTCCGGCCGAAATAGGTTGACCTACCTGTTCACTGCTTTGCGGAGTTTTATTATGTCCCCCAACTTTCTCGGTGTGGGACTGCCCTCTACCAAGTAAGTGGTCATAACCTTGCCATTGGTCTCATGACTGTGACAACAGCGGTCCACGTGGACCAGGGCGACTACTTGAGGAGGCTCTTTAATCATAGCTAGTTTGCCCTGAGCCATAACAGTCAGAGCTTTCTCCAGCCACTGACGAACCCACTGGAGTCTGCGGATAACTTCACGTAACTCCAGGTTGTGGATGTTCATGGCCGCTCCGCAGGGCCAATGAACATACAGAGCAATCATTTCCAGTTCTTTGAGCCGGATGGCCCAAATGATTTGAGCAAACAACGCCCAACGGGTCCAGAAACGGTACATCAAGAAGGCTCCGCCATTGACGGCTATCACATGGTGATAGACGTTGTTGGTGGTGTTTTGATGGAACCCCAACAGCTCTGGGAATCTGTCAGCGTCGCCGCAGGCTATAATCACAGACCTGGTTTGACCAAGATCGATGCCGTTTTGCCCTAGCTCCTTCAGGGTGCCGTCTGCCAGTAGTGGTTCTACTGATCGGATAACATCTTCCCTGGTCGATACGCGCCGACTAGGCGTCCGGTGTCGCCTAACTTGGAGACGAAGCCCAATACCCCACAAAATTCCAAATACTCTCCATAAAAAAGACCTGGACAACACTATTGAACCCTCCAGTTAAAGTGTTTTTGAACGCAACTCAAAACGGTACGCCTGTTTAGAGGGACTGTCAAGGGATATTAGTTGTAAACAGTTGATTTTTATAGGCCGGTAGGGTATAGTGTCTCCCATGTCACAAGATAACCTAATCAGATTGGCTTGTAAGTCCTGTAAGAGGATTAACTATTGGAGCCGTAAAAACCGCCGTACTGTTGAGCGCAAAATCGAGCTCAAGAAGTATTGTAAGTGGTGTAAAAAGCAGACTACCCACTTGGAAACCAAGAAGTAAGACTTAATATTTACTGTTTACCCAAAAATGCTAGACTGTACAGGTCTAGCATTTTTGTTTGAAATTCAAATAAGGGCCTATAGTTCAGTGGTAGAATAGCGGTCTCCAAAACCGTTGACCGAGGTTCGAATCCTCGTGGGCCCGCAAAAACAACGAGTGTAGCGACTATGCTTTTTGCAGGGTGCCGACCACTTGGTGGCGGCCCCGCAGTAAGTAAATAGACTACTGTTAACCTACTTGGCCGAATAATGGAAAAAATCAGGAAATATATCAAGGAGTATGAAATTCCAAAAAGGAAAGCTATATCAAATAGATTTCCTTTTCTTGTTAGTCCTGCAGTTTTTACTAAAAGAACAATTAGGAATATTAAAAATAAAATATCTCTACCGCGATTATATAAAGGGGAATTATTGGCTAATATTATCGCTCGACACTCGAGTCCTTTGTATAGGAAATTAGAAGACGTTGATTTTGATTTGCAGAAAAATAAAGTCACCAACCTAGAGATCGCTATCTCAGCACTCGATGAGTTGGTTATACCACCAGGAAAAACTTTTTCATTTTGGAATGTAGTTGGCAGTGTTAGTAAAAAGAAAGGCTATGTTGACGGAATGCTTTTGTCTAATGGTAAAATATCTAGAGGGGTAGGCGGTGGTTTGTGCCAGCTGTCTAACTTTTTGATGTGGATATTTCTCCATTCTGATATAGAGATAGTGGAAAGACATCACCACTCTGTAGATAGTTTTCCGGATTCTGGACGGACTTTACCGTTTGGTAGCGGAGCTACTATTTTTAATAATTATTTGGATTTAAAGATAAAGAATGTTTCAAATAGTTCTTTACAGCTGAAATTGTGGCTGACTGATGATTATTTAAAAGGTCAGCTTTTGTCTGATAAACCATCTGAAAATAAATATCATATTTTAGAAAAGGAACATTGTTTTATAAGTCAAAAAGGGGATTTTTTTCGTTACAACGAAATTCATAGGGAGACTTATAAACAAGGAGTAAAAATAGGTGAAGAGATTATTTTCACCAATTTTGCACCTGTGGCCTATGACGTTGAAGAAAGTCGCTTGAAAGAGTTTGGGTATAAAATTATTTCGTTTTAATTAATCCCATAACATCTATAAGTTTTGCAATCCACCGTATCCTCTCGTCCCTTTTAAACCACGTCATCTGCCGTTTGGCGTATTGCCAGCTTTCCTTTTCAATTAGAGTTTTCATTTCTTCCTTGGTGATTTTTGATTGTAGATATTGAGCAATAAAGCGATATTCGAGGCCAAAACTTTCTAATCTTTTCCAAGATAAGCCAGCCGCCCGAAGTTTTTTGACCTCTTGGATCATGCCTTGCTTAAGTCTTTTTTCCAAACGTTTGTGAATATTTTGTTTAAGTATTTTTTCGCCGGGATTCAAACCGATCAAAATGAAATCATAAGGTGAAGGCTTGGTTTTTAATTTGGGTACTTTACCTAGAGCGGTAGCTATTTCAATCGCTCTGATTAAGCGTCTTGGGTTTTTGGCATCAATAGTTTTAGCTCTAGCTGGGTCCAGGTGTTGAAGTTTGGTAAATAATTGACTAACCGATAACTTTTCCAGTTTTTGGCGTAAATCATGGTTTGGTTCGACTTCCGGTAGGACTATACCATCAACGATTGATTGAATATATAAGCCGGTACCGCCAACGATGATCGGGGTTTTGTTTCGGTTAATAATCTCCGTAATTTTCTGATTAGCTAATTTTTGGTAGTGGCTGACGGTAAAAGTTCGTTTTGGACTCGCTACATCTAATAAATGGTGGGGAATACTCATCATTTCTCGTTTGGTGATTTTACCGGAACCAATATCCATACCCCTATAAACCTGACGTGAGTCGGCTGAGATAATTTCACCATTTATTTTTTTAGCGATTATCACCCCCAAATCGCTCTTGCCTGAAGCGGTGGGGCCGAGGATGACTATTATTTTAGACGTCTTCATATTTATAATACCTTAACGAAATTAGGGCGAAGCGCAAGCGCTTCGCCCTAGGGTTATGTCTGAATTACCTCAGAGAGAAAACGACCTCCTGGCTGTGAGTCAAAATACTGAAACGATACCGAATGAATTGGGTCTCTCGGGCTACTTCTTCGACAATTACAGTAAATCCCTTCTTGTTTACGTAAATTCGTTCTGTTTCTTCGACCGTCAGAGTGCACACTGTAATCGGCATCGGTTTGGCACTATAGGCTTTAGTGAATCGATAGTAATACTCGACTACTTTGCGAATCTCCTTCAGTAGATGATTCTTTCCAGTAAATTCGGGTCTCCCTCTGTGTTTTGATCGATGCTTCGGTGGCTCAATGGGTTTCGTGTTGAGAGTGGTCCACATGGATAACTCCTTCAAGAGGTGCTATACAACAAAGACCCAAGTTCTTTTTCAATATAGCAAAAAGGGGAAGTTAGTAAAGTGGGACATTTTTTAATTAATTTGTGCCGGAGGGTCTTGGTCACAAGTGGGACATTTCCCTCGACTTAAAATTTTCTACCCGAAAATTTTAGTCTGGGCACCACCTCGCGGCCAAAATTTGCTAATTTTGGACCCCGTCCGCTCCGGTGTTCAAGTCCCACCTCCGCCTACAAAATATATAGCCGCTTAATGCTAACGCATCAAGCTCATTAATTTTGTGCCGGAGGTGGGACTTGAACCCACAAGGCTTGCGCCACACGATTTTGAGTCGTGCGTGTATACCATTCCACCACTCCGGCAAATATTGAGTGATACAGAGATTCTACTGGATTTTTGAGCAAAATCAAATCCTTTGTTACAATGGGACCATGTCTGACGATCCACTTTATAATCACTCAGTCTTTTTGATTGAAGTTGATAAAATTAAACCAAACCCTTATCAACCGCGGCAAGAATTTAACGAAGATCGCTTGCGTGATCTCGCTGACTCAATTCGTCAGTATGGAGTACTTCAGCCACTGGTTGTGACCCGGAAAGAAATAGTGAAAGAGGATGGTGGTTTAGCGGTTGAGTACGAACTGATCGCTGGAGAACGTCGTCTCCGAGCCTCCAAGATCGCTGGGCTATATCAAGTGCCGGCGGTTATCCGCGCTGGTGACCAGACTGACAAGATGAAGTTGGAATTGGCGATTATTGAAAACCTTCAACGCGAGGATCTCAATCCAGTTGATCGGGCTCAAGCTTTTTCTCAACTAGCGGCTGAATTTAATTTAAAACATGCTGAGATTGGTAAGCGGGTGGGGAAGAGTCGAGAATACGTATCCAATAGTATTCGTATTCTGCTTTTACCTCAAGACATTTTAGAAGCAGTAGTGTCGGGGAAAATAACTGAAGGTCACACTCGACCGATTTTGATGTTGGCTGATCGACCAGAAGAGCAGCTGACTTTATTTAAAGAAATTATTGCTAAGCGCTTGACGGTTCGTGATGCTGAAGCGATAGCTCGTCGGGTGGCTTATGACAAGGTGCGTCACAAAGATACGTTTGTTAAACCAGAGGTGATTGAGATGGAAAATAGATTAACTGAAAAATATGGTACCCGAGTGAAAGTAGAAAATCGGACAGCTGAAGGGGCTGGGCGGATCACTATCGATTTTTTCTCGCCAGAAGATATGCAAAAGATTATGGATATGATGTATCAAGGTGCTCAGTTGCCACCAGGGGATTACGAAGCGGCTATGGCGGCCGCGGTGTCTGATGAGGAGACATCCGATAGTCGTCATGAAGCGATTCGCGAAGGTGATCAAGAAGATGACAGTGACCTGTATTCGATCAAGAATTTTAGTTTATAATCGGTAAAATCGATTTCACCAAAAAAATGGCCTGACTAGGCCATTTTTTTATTTCTTTCCTTTACCTAAAAAGTTTTTAATATGTTTTCGGGCCATGGTGGTGCGAACAGAGTTGAGCCATTTGGCTGTCGGTTTACTGGATTTTTTGACTTCAATCTCTACTACGTCCTGATTTTTCAAAACTGTTTCCATGCTAGAAAATTTTCCATTGACGATAGCCCCAGCCGCATGTTCGCCGATATCCGAATGGATCGCGTAAGCGAAATCAATTGGGGTAGAATCTTTTGGTAATTCAATCACGTCGCCTTTGGGTGTGAAAACGAAAATTCGATCTTGGAAAAAGTCGGTTTTTAGATTTTCTAAAAATTCAGCTGGATTATCAACTTGTCTTTGCCAGTCGAGGAGATCTTTAAGCCAAGCGGTTTTTTTGGTTAACTTGCTACCAAACTTAGGTTTACCTTGTTCGTCATAAAGCAAGTGAGAGGTGACACCATATTCCGCTTCTCGTTTCATTTCGGTAGTACGAATTTGAATCTCAGACACAGTGCCGTCGCCAGTAAAAATGGCAGTGTGTATACTTTGGTAGCCGTTCGATTTTGGGTTAGCAATATAATCCTTGAGCCGTCCCGGGACTGGTTTCCATAACATATGGATCAAACCGAGAGCTTGGTAACATTCAGCTACGGTTGGTACTACTACCCGCAGAGCCGAGATGTCGTAGATCTGGTCAATATCCATATTCTTGCGTTTCAATTTTTGATACAAGCTATAGAGATACTTAACCCGATAATCAATATTAATATCAACTAGACCCTGAGTGGCAGCTTCTTTAGATAAAGTGCGGTAAATTTTTTCTAATCTCTTAATACTCTCTTTTCCTTTGGTTTTACGAAGAGCTACTACTTTTTTGTACTCTTCGGGATAAGCATAAGGAAAAGAAGCGTCTTCGAGTAAACCTTTGATACGCCAAATACCCAGGCGGTTAGCCAAAGGGGCGTAAATATCTAAAGTCTCGATAGCAATTCTTTTTTGTTTATCTGGACGGACATGTTCGAGGGTGCGGACATTGTGGAGACGGTCGGCGAGGCGGATCATAATAACCCGGATGTCTTTGGCCATAGCGATAAAGAGTTTGCGTAAGCTTTCGACATGACGCTCTACTCCTTGGTATTTTAATTTTCCAAGTTTGGTGACACCATCAACCATAAAGGCGACCGTTTTACCAAATTCTTTTTCAATGTCTTTCAGGGTGACGTGACCGTCTTCGAACGTGTCGTGGAGTAAGCCGGCGCAGATGGTATCAACATCGGCCCGCATATCGGCCAAAATCTTGGCGACCTCGAATGGGTGAATAATATAGGGTTCACCCGAAAAACGTTTTTGGTCAGCGTGGGCCTTGGTGGCAAATTCTAACGCCCGACCAATCTTTTCTTTATCCGCTTCGGTGGGCGGTTTCTTCATTAGGTCAAAAATATCTTTAATATCCATGACTGTAATAGTACCAGAAATTTTACTTCGTAGTTATTGGCTATATATGGTGACAAAAACCTATGTTTGAGTTAGGATCTAAATTGGATTGACCTTGGGTTTACAAAAAAGGGTTTTCACAATGAAGACAATTGGTCGGGAATTGCTTGGGGCTTGCAATACAGCTAGGATAGAGGCCGAGTTGGCAATACAAAAAGAAAGGACGACACTTGTCACGAGTTTGGCTGATCAGCTGTTTGAGATGATTAAGAAGAAACTCATGGAAATGGCCATGGCCGGCCAAAGTGAATTAGAGCTCTTTATCAACTCTGATGTGCCTGAGAGATTTTTTGATGGAGAAGTTTTAAGGGTGACTGAAGGGCGTTGTCGACAAGAGGATATTTTCCTAACACATCGCCGTTGTGGCACCCAAGGTTGTCTTGCCGAGAAGTTGTGCGTGTCGGTGGCCGCAGAACAACCTAAGGCAAAGTGGTCCTGCGATCATTGTGTTGATCTTGGTAAGCGAAGAGGAGAACAGAGGTCTGTTCCAGTTCATGAGCCGACAAGGGTCTTTGGTGTTCCCCCTGGTCCGTGGTGGCCGTACCGATAAGTATATCCAATCCAAAAGACAGCCGTCTGGCAGCTTATAAGCTGCCAGACGGGCTTTTTTATTTCAACTTATGTGGATTATGATTTGGGCAAGTCTTATCAGAACAGCGGTCTGGGATAGTTTTTGAGCCAGCCATCATCAAGTGGGGACACGGACCGGTTTCTCTCTGGTAGCCACAAATAGCGCCAGTTGGTTTGGTTTTAATTATGTGTTTACAGTCGGGGTAGTTGGAACAACCGTAAAAAATACCAAACCGGCCTCGTTTTTCACCCATAGTCCCTGTCTGACAAATCGGACAAGTGATACCAGTATCACCGGCTTGTTCGGCGTTAGGGTCTTTTTTGATAAATTTACATTTTGGATAATTGGCGCAGGCAATAAATTTTCCAAAACGGCCTTCGCGTTCGATCAAATTTCCCTTCTCGCATTTTGGGCAAAGTTCGCCAGTATCTTTTGGGCCTTCCAAGGCTTTACCTTCCAAAGTGAGAGCGCCGTTACAATCAGGGAATTTAGCACAGCTATAAAACTTGCCATTCCTGGCTAGTTTTATAATCATCTCACCACCACAGACAGGGCAGATCATATCGGCGGGCGCTGAGCCGAGATTAGTTATTTTTTCAATTTTCTTTTTACTTTTGATTGCTTGAGTAAAAGGTCCATAAAAATCTTTTAAGGTTTTTACATAAGCTCGGTCACCACTAGCGATTTCGTCTAATTCATTTTCCATTTCTGCTGTGAAAGAGTCACTGATATATTCACCGAAATGTTCTTCAAGAAAACCACTGACGGTCTCGCCGGTATCGGTTGGTTTGAGTGAGCGGCTTTCTTTTTCCACGTAACCACGAGTTAAAAGAGTGGAGATAATAGCGGCATAAGTGGATGGGCGACCAATACCTCTTTTTTCTAATTCTTTGACCAAACCTGCTTCAGAAAAGCGAGTTGGCCCGGCAGTTTCTTTGCCTTCGCTGTTTATCGATTCCAAATTTAATTTATCACCCACCGTCACTTTAGGTAGGTCAACATCTTCACCCCGCGCTCGCGGATCGGCTAACAACCAACCTGGAAAAATGACGCGCGAACCATTGGCTTGAAAGTTGGGTACTACTTGATCGCTAGCTTTTGCGATTAGAACGGTCTTTTTTACCTGAGCCTCTTTCATCTGGGATGCGATAGTTCGAGCCCAAATCAATTCATATAATTTTTTCTCTTGAGGAGAGTTACCAACAGACCTTTTGTTGGCGTGAGTTGGTCGGACACCTTCGTGAGCTTCTTGAGCGTTTTTACTTTTGGTGGCATAGACTTGGCGCGCATGAAGGTCTGGGCCAAAAATATCTTTAACTACTGTTTCTATTTCGGCTAAAGCAACCGGTGACAAGTTGGTGCTATCTGTACGCATATAGGTGATGTGTCCTGCTTCGTATAATTTTTGCGCTAAACGCATAGTAATGGATGGAGAATAGCCGAGACGGGATGAAGCGGCTTGTTGGAGAGTTGAGGTGGTGAATGGGGCTCGGGCTTTGCGGACCGCGTCAGATTCTTTGAGTTCAGCCACTGTCCAAGTACTAGTCTCTGCCGCTTTGACTATTTTTTCGGCTTCTTCGGCGGTCTTTGGTTCAACCGAACAGACAAAAGGAATGAACTCTTTTTTAGCGGTCGACATTTCAGCACTGATTACCCAATAGGCTTCCGGTATAAAAGCACGGATTTCTCGCTCGCGTTCGACTAAAATTCGAAGAGCTGGGGATTGAACTCGGCCGGCTGATAAGCCATAACGCAGTTTGGTCCAGATCAAACCAGATAAATCGTAACCAAAGAGACGATCAAGAACTCGCCGAGCTTCTTGGGCTTGTTTCAAATTATCATCGATTTGGCGAGGGTGCTTGATCGCTTCTTGAACAGCTCCTTCGGTGATTTCGTGAAAAGCGACACGTTTCGGATTTTTTAGACCCAAGCTTTCGGCAATGTGCCAAGCGATAGCCTCACCTTCACGGTCGGGGTCTGTTGCTAAGATAACTTCAGTCGCTTTTTTCGCGAGTTGCTTTAACTCACTAACGACTTTTTCTTTGCCTTTTGAAATTTCGTAATGGGGAATAAAACCACCTTCAATATCGATGGCGTTCTTGTTTGATTTTGGTAAATCACGAATATGTCCGACAGAGGCTCGGACCGTGTATTCGTTATTTAAATATTTAGAAATTGTTTTCGCTTTAGCTGGCGACTCTACAATCAAAAGTTTTGACATTGTGTCATAAGTAATACTACAGATATTTTTATCTGGCAAATAATTACGTGAGTAATACCAGAAAAGGGTACGGATTTTTTGAAGCTTAAAAAATCCTGAAGTTGCCTCGTCGCCACTTGGCAAACCCCCTTTTCTGGTATTACTCACTCCAGGCTCATAAAAGTCTGAATTCGCCGCCGACTTCTTTGATAAGCCCTTTGATTTCCATGATCGATAAGGTGCTATTTATTGTTTGAATATCAAAATCAAGTTGGTCAATCAGAAGATCTCGTGGCAGAGTTTCCTGAGCTAATAATTCACAGATCATTTTTTCGGGGTCGGACAGAGAATCAAATAAAGTGGGGTTCATTTTTGTTTCTTCGGTCGTCTGGTCAAAGCCGAAGATTGATAAAATGTCAGCACTGGAAGTAATAGGTGTAGCCCCGTCACGAATCAATCGGTTTGGTCCACTTGAACCTTGATTGAAGATCGAGCCTGGGACCGCCAAGACTTCGCGATTGTAGTCGAGAGCCATCCGGGCGGTGATCAAAGTACCAGACTTATCAGAGGCTTCTATTATTAGAGTGGCTTTAGCTAATCCGGCCATCAAGCGGTTGCGTTGAGGAAAGGTATAAGGGGCGCCACGCAGAAGAGGGTCAAATTCGGAGATCAGAGCACCACCCGCCTCGACTATTTTTCTGGCTAGTCTGAGGTTAGTATGTGGATATAAAACTTTTTCATCTAGGCCAGAACCAGGGAAGGCGATGGTGGTTAGATTGTTGGCTAAAGCAGCTTCGTGGGCTAGGCTATCGATCCCTAAAGCCAGGCCGGAGACAATAATAATAGGATAACCAGCTAAACCGCTGATTAAGTGTCCGCAAACTTCCTGGCCATAACGGGAAAATTTGCGAGAACCGACGACGGTCAGAAAATTGGCGTCCCAATCTGGTAAGGTGCCTTGATAATATAGTTCTTTCGGGGGTTGGGGGATGTGGTCGAATTGGGGTGGCCAGCTAGCACGAATAAGAGGCTTGATAGGGCTCATACTTAGATTATTGTTGCATATTATCCATAGGTGTGCTATAGTGACATATAGAAGTTGGGGAGAAGTAGCACCAAGGGGGTGTTTTTTTATTCCCTATTAAGGAGATCTTAAGTTGGAGATTGAGCGGGCGTTGAGAAGTGGTAAAGGGGTAACCCTTGGAGAGGCGGTCCAGATATGGGAAAGAGAAGGTCGTCCGACAAATTTTAATCTCGTTGAAGGACAGGATGGATATGACGATCGTCACCTGAAAGGGGATGTTGGCCGTCGGCACCATCGGCAACAACAGCCTCGACAGAGTTTTGCTGGCGGTGGTCGGCGGTAGTCCTTGGGGAAGGACAAATACAGGGCCCATGCGTTCGCGCGTGTGGCCCGCTTTTTTTTAAGATAACTTTCTGTTATTCTATTTATTATGTTGGACATCAAATTCATCCGAGAAAATAGTGAGTTGGTAGCAGAAGCGGCTCGCAAGAAGCGGATTACTTTTGATGTGAAAGAATTGCTAACTGCTGATGATGTTCGCTTGGCTCTTTTGTTGGAAGTGGAAACAATGCGGGCCAAACAAAATACAGTTTCCGATGAAGTAGCCAAAACTCAGGACCCAGTTAAACGGAATGAATTAATTGCTGAGATGAAGGCACTGAAAGAAACTTTGCAAATAAAAGAAGGGGAATTAAAAGAAGTAATGATAGCTTGGCAAAAACTAATGGTCCAAGTGCCAAACCTACCGGATGCGACAGTGCCCGAAGGTGAGAGTGATGCTGATAATCAAGAGATTCGGACTTGGGGTGAAAAAACTAGTTTTGCTTTTCAAGCCAAAAGTCATGTGGAGATCATGGAAGCTCTTGATATGGCGGATTTTGCTAAGGGGGTAGAGGTGTCTGGCTTCCGGGGGTACTTTTTAAAGAATGGTGGAGCGGAGTTGTCGTTTGCGATTTGGCAGTACGCCAAAGATTTTTGGTTAAAGCGCGGTTTTCAATTTATGATCGTGCCGTCCTTGGTTCGTAAACAAACTTTGCTAGGTAGTGGTTATTTACCACAAGGGGAAGATGATTTATATAAAACTCAAGATGAAGATTATTTAGCTGGTACTGGTGAAGTGGGAGCGATGAGTTATTTTGCTGATACAGTTATAGAAAAAAGTAAATTTCCAATCAAGGTGCTGGCTTTCTCTACTTGTTTTAGACGAGAAGCGGGGAGTCATAGTAAAGATGTAAAAGGTTTAATTCGAGTTCATGAATTTTTCAAACTAGAACAAATTGTTTTATGTGAAGCCAGTCATGCAGAAAGTGTTAAATACCACGAAGAGATCAATAACAATACTGAAGAATTTATTCAGTCGCTCGGTATCCCGTATCACACTGTAGCCAACTGTGGCGGCGATCTCGGTCTTGGTCAGGTCAAAAAATATGATATCGAATTGTGGGTGCCTGGGGAACAGACTTATCGCGAGATTAGTTCCGCATCTTATTTCCATGACTTTCAAACCCGTCGTTTAAATATTCGTTATCGGGATTATGAAAATAAACTAAAATTTGCCCACTCTCTAAACTGTACCGCTATCCCCACCCCTCGTATCCTGGTGTCGCTAGTAGAAAATTTTCAACAAGCTGACGGTTCTATTATCGTGCCGGAAGTTCTTAGACCATATTTAGGTCGCGAGGTAATCAAATAAATTTTATGGGGAAACCCGTTGACGCTCGGAAGGAACTGTTTAAGGAGTCCAAGAAACGCTCACTTCGTCGGCGGAAGATTTTACTGTCTTTGTTTATAGGGTTGGTGGTGGTTTTTTTGATCGGTTTTGTGTTGGTGTTGCGATTAAATATTTTTATAATTCAGGAAATAAATATCGTTGGTAATAAGGTTGTCAAAACTGAATCTCTGATGTCTTTGACTGAAAAAAGACTAGCTGGTAATTATCTGTTTGTTATTCCTAAAAATAATAATTTCTTGTTCAGTCCTTTTTATTTAGGTCAGAATATTATTAAAAATTTTCCTGATATTGAAAATGTGACTGTTCAGCGGGAGGGTTTTACTAAGTTGGAAGTTAAAGTTTCAGAACGTTCGCCAAAGCTGCTCTGGTGTTTATCGGCAGTGGAGGGTGATGAGTGTTTTTACGCTGATAAAACTGGATTTTTGTTTGCTCCAGCCCCAAACTTTTCTGACAATATTTTGTTTAAAGTTTATGGCTTGATTGATTCCGATCCGATTGGGGGCAGACCTTTATCGGCTGAGAGGTTTTCTGGCTTGCTGTCTATTATTGATTCTTTGCCTGGTTTAGTAAAAAGTGCTGGTATCACTCCCGCCGTCCCTCGACGTTTAACTATTGATCGAGCTGGGGACTGCCGAGTACTAATTAGTGGATCAAACACTACCGCTTCTTCGACGACGGCCGGTACTTGGACGATTGTTTTTAATCAAACTCAAGACTTACCAACCTTGGCTAGTAACTTAAATACAGTTTTTGCTACTCCAGAATTTCAAGCTGATTTAATTTCAGCCGATCATCAATTAGATTATATTGATTTGCGATTTGGTAAAAAAGTGTTCTACAAGTTTAAATAGTTGTATACTAGAGTTATGAATTTGGTGACTTTCTCGATTGCTTATATGGAGTGGCATTATACTCGAGCGATTCGTAATCTATTAGCTGCTATTTCTAATGTTTTAACTTTTTTGCTTAACTTTTTTTCTATTCCGATTTTGGCGGGAACTTTATTTACTCCTTGGCGCCGACTAGGCGAGGAACGTAAAGAAGGTTTTGATTTGGAAGACTTTGCTACTGTCGTTATTGTTAATACTTTAATGAGAGTGGTGGGATTTGTGATTAGGTTTATTACCATCACGGTTGGCTTGGTGGTTCTGACCTCGGCCTTATTGGTCAGTGGATTGCTGGTGGTGTTGTGGTTATTGTGGCCGTTGCTGATTTTTATTTTATTCGTTAATGGTTTGTATTTTATTTTACGCTAACTCCATGTATCCACTTCGTCGTTATACCAAACTAAGTCCGTGGCGCTCTGTCTTAACCCTGGAAACTTATTTACCACACCGGGTTAGACATTGGATTATCAACGCGACTGTCGGGGTCGGGGTGTTGGGTAGCTTGGCGGTTGTTCTACGTTTTGGTTTATCGCGGCTGTCTTTAACGGTTCCACTTGATCCTACTTTTTTGAAAGTTTTAGATCTATTTTTATCTAGCCAATTTATTGGTCTACTGTTTGTTTTGATTTCCGTGGCGATGTTTTGTGTGAGCTTGGAGTCTTTTTTCCGATCACATTACTTTGATGATATTAGTGGTAAGGCCACGCTGGCTAGTACCTTATTTTCCTTTGAAGTAGCTTGGGTTTTACACTGGTCTCGATCGATGGATCCCTTGGTAGCTTTTTTAACTTCAATTTATGGGCGGAAGATTATGCGCCGGTTGGGCATTACTGAGGATCAGATCAATATTTTTGTTGAAAAATTAGTTAATAATCCAGAGGCTTTTACTGTGCCAGAGTTACCGATTGATAAGACTGATGAGATTACTTTGCCGGAATTTGTTACCTTGTTGACCTCTGTTTATCCAACCTTCGTTACTTTCTTAGCGGAAAATGGTGTTCAACCAGTCGAAGCTACGGGAGCGGCTGATTGGGTAGTGTGGAAGCAAGAAGTGGTTGATCGTAAAGAACGCTGGTGGAGTAAAGAAAACTTGGATCAGATACCTAGTGTCGGTGCCTCGTGGGGTTACGGTTATACTTTTTTGTTAGACAAATACAGTCGAGATTTATTTGACGACCCTGCTTTATATTTAGAAAGATTTAAGATTGGTAGTCGGGAACGAGAGGTGAGGTTGTTGGAGACAGTTTTATCTAGGCAGTTGGAGGCTAATGCGATCTTGGTGGCGGAGACTGGTGGGACCAAGATGGATGTTATTTACGAATTGGTCTCTAAGATCAGAGAGGGTAATGTGGTGCCAGAACTCAAATACAAACGGCCAATTTTATTTCAAACGGGAGTCTTTTTGGCGGGTTTTAAAGATAAAGCTAGTTTTGAAACAGCTTTCTTATCTTTGTTTAATCAAGTGGTCAAAGCGGGTAATATTTTATTTGTGATTGATGATTTGCCAAACCTGGTAAAAGGGGCGATGGCTCTAGAATCTAATTTGACCGCTTTGTTGGATCCTTATTTGGCTTCCTCTTTGACTCAAGTAATTGCTTTGGCTGATACCGATGCTTTTTATCAAGTGATAAATCCTCAACCGGGTCTACTTAATCGGTTTGAAAAAATCCAAGTAGAGGATCTGTCTTATGATGAGTTGGTGCGAATGTTGGAAATTAAATTGTTGGATTTTGAATACGCTTCTGGGGTAAGAATCACCTATCCCGCTCTGACAGCCATTATTGAAAGTGCGGAAAATTATTTTCAAGATGGTGGTTTGCAGGACAAGGCGGTTGATTTGTTGGTGGAGATTATTTCTGCTTACGGTTCTCGTTTGGATGCTGATATTACCAAAAAAGATGTTTATGCTTATATCAAATCTAAAACCAACGTTCCAATTGGCGAGATTGAAGAAATAGAAAAAGATAAATTACTCAATCTAGAAGCTTTCTTGGGGGCAAGAGTGGTTGGTCAAACAGAGGCAGTCTCAGTGGTGTCCAATGCGATGCGTCGGGCTCGAACCGCTATTCGTAATCCTAAAAAACCGATCGGTTCCTTTTTGTTTTTGGGTCCAACGGGAGTGGGTAAAACCGAAACAGCTAAAGCTTTAGCGGAAGCTTTCTTTGGCTCCGACGAAGCGATGAATCGGCTAGATATGTCCGAGTACCAAGGAGAGGGAGCTTTAGAGAAATTGATTGGCTCATTTACGGATAATAAACCAGGTGTTCTTTCTACGATGATGCGAGAACGACCATATGGTGTGCTTTTGTTGGATGAATTCGAAAAGACCACTGACGAAGTTCATAACCTCTTTTTGCAAGTGTTAGACGAAGGTTTCTTCTCTGACATGTTGGGTAAACGAATTAATATTCGTAATACGATTGTGATCGCTACTTCCAATGCCGGTTCAGATTTTATTTGGACCTTGTCTGAGCAGGGAAAAAATTTAGTCGAGGCTCAAGATGAATTGGTTAACCAGATTATTAAGGGTGGTATTTATAAACCAGAGTTGATCAACCGTTTCGATGGGGTTGTTATCTTCCATCCACTGTTGCCAGACGAGTTAAACAAGATTGCTGGTTTGATGTTGAAAAAATTAGTTAAAAGGTTGTCTACTCAGGGAGTAGAATTACAACTAACACCAGAATTAATTTCGTTTGTGGCTAATCAAGGGGCCAATAAAGCTTTCGGCGCTCGACCAATGCAACGCTTTATTCAAGATAATGTCGAACAAGTGGTGGCTCAAAAGCTGATTGCTGGCACTGTCGGTCGTGGTTCTAAAATTTCTATTTCTCCAGATGCGACTGGGGTGCTCAATGTTTTGGTTGGTTAAATAATATGAAATATTTTTATTTGATTGCTCTGGTTGTCTTTGTGGCCTTTTCTCTTTTGGCTATTCCTTTTTTTATTCCTCAAGCACCTGGCTTTATAGAGAACTTATCCTGGGAAAATGGTTTTGTGCCAACAGAGCCCGAGGTTTCCTTGGTTTTTGTCGGTGACATGATGCTTGACCGAGGGGTGAATTTTTCTGTTCAGAAAAACTTTGGTGGTGATTTTAATCAATTGTTTACTGAACTAGATTTTATTCGAGAAGCGGATATTGCTTTTGGTAACCTAGAGGGACCAGTCAGTGATAAGGGTCGTAATATTGGCAGTATTTATTCTTTTCGGATGAAACCAGAATCATTGCAAGCTGTGGCCGCGGCTGGTTTTGATGTGTTGTCAGTGGCCAATAATCACGCGGGTGATTGGACTAGTGAAGCGTTTGTTGATACGGTCGCTCGAATTAAAAATTTAAATATCTTGCCGATTGGTGGTGGAAATAATTATCAAGAGGCTAGTTTGGTGAAGATAAAAGAGGTGAGAGGGGTGAAGGTTGGCTTTATTGGTTTCTCAGACGTCGGTCCCAACTGGTTAGCCGTCGGTAGTTCTAGTCCGGGTATCTTGTTGGCTTCCGATCCTCAATTTGATCAGATTATCAAAACCGCGGCCGAATCTGTGGATGTTCTAGTCACCTCCTTTCATTTTGGTGAAGAATATCTGGCCACTTCAACCAGTAGACAACAAGTTTTAGCTCGACGGGCGATTGATAACGGGGCTAGTTTGGTGATTGGTCACCACCCACATGTGATTGAAGAATTAGAGCGTTATAAAAATGGGGTGATTATTTATAGTTTAGGTAATTTTATTTTTGATCAAGGTTTTTCTAAAGAAACCATGGAAGGGGGAGTTTTGTTTGTAAAATTAGATGGCAAAAAAATAGAATCAGCTGAACTCAAAAAGGTAAAATTAGATTCTCGTTTCAAACCTTCACCAGCTTGGTAAATTTTGCAAAATGGGTTTTTTCGGCTAAGCTATTGCGACATGTCTAATAATTTCTGGCAAGCATTAAAGAAGCCAATTTTGGTTTTGGCGCCTATGGCCGATGTCACCGACGCGGCTTTTCGGCAGGTGATTGCTAAATATTCTCGGCCAGCCGGACCAACGGTCTTTTTTACCGAGTTCACTTCGGCTGATGGTTTGTGTCATCCGTCTGGTCACGAAAAGTTATTAAGAGAGCTTTACTTTGTACCTGAAGAAAAACCGATTGTCGCTCAACTCTTTTCGTCACGACCGGAGAAAATGTATGAGGCCTCTAAAATGGTGGCGGAACTTGGTTTTGACGGAGTGGATATTAATATGGGTTGTCCGGATAAGAATATTGAAAAACAAGGTTGTGGAGCGGCGATGATCAAAAATCCTAACCTGGCTCAAGAATTAATCAAAGCGGCTCAAGAAGGTTCTGGTTTGCCAGTGTCAGTCAAAACCCGGATTGGTTATAACAAAGTGGAGATTGATACCTGGATTCCCAAAATTATTGAAGCGAAGCCAGCTCTGCTAACTGTTCACTTACGCACTCGCAAAGAAATGTCACTCGTGCCAGCTCATTGGGAACTAATGCCGGAAGTCAAAAAAGTGGTTGGTGATTCTGGTGTTCTATTGTTGGGTAATGGTGATGTAACTGATGTGGCTGACGCTAAAGCCAAGGTGGCGGAATATGGTATTGATGGAGTAATGCTCGGCCGAGCGATTTACGGCAACCCGTGGCTTTTTAGTGAACACGTGCCAACAATCACCGAACGACTCAATGTTTTAGTTGAACACTCAGAATTATTTGCCAAATTATTCCGACCAGGGGAGACGAATGATAAATTATTCAACGGTCATACCAAAAGTTTTGCCATTATGAAAAAGCACTTTAAAGCCTATGTGAATGATTTTAGTCATGCTCACGATCTGCGGGCCAAACTAATGGAAACTGAATCTGCTGATCAGGTGAGAGCCTTGGTGGCAGATTTTTTGAATCGGGGTTAGTTTTGCTATACTAACTCCATGTCTGAACAATCACTTTATCGTAAGTACCGCCCTCAGAAGTTTAAGGAGGTGGTGGGACAAGAGCATATTGTCTCTGTCTTGGAAGGGGCTTTAGAGAACAAAACCACCGCTCATGCCTATCTCTTTGTGGGTTCTCGTGGAACTGGCAAAACTTCAGTGGCTCGAATTTTGGCTCGAGAACTAGGTTGCCACCCGGAAGATTTGGTGGAAATCGATGCGGCTTCTAACCGTGGAGTGGAAGATGTCCGAGAATTGCGTGAAGGGGTGGCTAGTCTACCTTTTCGTTCACCGATCAAAGTCTATATTATCGATGAAGTGCACATGCTCACTCGGGAGGCTTTTAATGCTTTGCTCAAAACTCTCGAAGAGCCACCAGCTCACGTTGTCTTTATCTTAGCCACCACTGATTTTCATAAAGTACCAGATACTATTATCTCGCGCTGTGAAGTGCATACTTTCCGTCGACCTAGTAACGAAGTGTTGACTGAGACACTCAAAAAGATCGCCAAGAAAGAAGAATTGGCGATTGATACCGAATCTTTAGAATTGATTGCTTTGTTGGGAGATGGTTCTTTCCGTGACTCACTAGGTCTACTCCAAAAGGTGATGAGTTTGTCGAGTGATAAGAAAATAACTTCAGCCGAGGTGGCAACAATTACCGGGGCAGCGCCTTTGTCCCTAGTCCGTAGTATGGTCTCGGCGATTCTTGATCAAAACTTGGAAGAAGCCCTTAAAACTGTTAAACAAGCGACTAGTGATAGTCGAGATATGAAAATTTTTCTCAAAATGTTATTGCGTCAAATTCGCTTAGTCATGCTGTTAGCTTTTGCGCCTGTCTTAGCTAAAGAAATGACCGCTGGTCTAGGGACTGATGAACAGAAGTGGTTGGCCGAAACCCAAACCCATCCCAAAGCTAAAGATTTACCAGGAGTGTTGCGAGAACTGCTCGAAGCTTATGAATTAACCACTTTTGCAGCGGTCCCTGAATTGCCATTAGAATTGGCTTTGATTAAATTGCTCCAAAACAATGACGGAACAAAATAATAAAAAAACATTTTATTTCGTGCGTCATGGTGAGAGTGAATCTAATGCTGGTGGCTTGCGTCAGGGTGGTAATTCACCACTTACTCCAAAAGGTTTTAAACAGGCTGAAGTAATTGGTCGACGACTTGCTCAACTACCTGTTGATATTGTTGTTTCAAGTGATTTTGTGCGAGCTAAACAAACAGCCGAAACCATAGCCGCTATTACTGGACATTCATCAATTACTGAATCAAGTTTATTGGTTGAGAGATCGATACCGAGTCGTTTCGACAACACTACTGTTCACGATCCAGAATCAAAAGATATTGTTTGGTTGATTCAGGGAAAATATGGAGATTTAGATTGGCGATGTGAAGATGCTGAAAGTGGTAGAGAATTAGTTGATCGAGCAAAAGCCGCCTTACAGTTTCTTGTGAGTTTGCCTCAAGATAATATTGCTGTGGTAACGCATGGATATTTTATGCGCTTTTTGGTTGCGGAAATGATGTTTAAAGGAGAATTACATGGTGAACATTTGGTTAATTTTTTAGGTACTCTTATAACCAAAAACACCGGGATTACTATTTGCGAGTATCATTCAGCTAGGACTATCCCCTGGAAATTACTTACCTGGAATGACCATGCTCATCTGCAAGATCTGATCGAGGAATTGCCAGAAGGGCAAAAATAAGGCAGAATAATCAGGTATTTGTTTGATATTGCCAGATCGTCTAACGGTAGGACAGCAGCCTTTGAAGCTGTTTATCTAGGTTCGATTCCTAGTCTGGCAGCCAGGAGTTTTTTAATAAAAAAAACGACACAGATGTCAGACTAGGAGAGAGGGGTCGGGAGAGAAAGTCTCTCCCGTGGAGGAAGGTATGGGAGAACCGTGGGTTCCCCAGCTCCGTATGTCTGGCAGCGAATATGAGCTAGCACGAGTTACCTAGGTAAACGTGCAGGTTTCTAATCAAATTTTAGCCTCAGCTAATTTAGCTTATTGTGTTAAAATGGTTCAAATGAAAGTTGTTAAAAAGAAGAATATTGAAGATCTTACTAAAAAACAATAAACATCATTATGGAAAATCAAAACGATACTTATAAAGCAGAAGTTTACTGCGGTAACTGTGATTTAAGAGAGGAGATTAATATACTCAAAGGTCAAACTATTAATGAAACAAAGTGTCCAAATTGTGGTACGTGTGAACTTGACAAAGATCATAAAGCGGTAACATTAAGACCCTATATTGAAAATTACAGGTAGATTATGAACGATAATGACTTAATAAGAGAGAATATTTTAAAGTATCTTTATAAGATAAATAAAGAGGCTTCTATTATAGATAGAACAAGGTGTAATGAACGTCAGATCTTTCTTAATTTGCAAGAAAAACATTCTCGGCCTGAGGTAGTAAGTAATCTGGATTATTTAATAAAGACAGGTTGGGTTAAATTAGAGAAGATTAATAAATTACCGTATTATTCGATTAGTGATAAGGGGATCAATCATTTTGAAGGATCGTCATTTTTTCAAAAATCTCATTGGGTAACTGGAATAAATATAAACAATATTCAAGGTGTTACAGTTATAGGAGATCACAATTTTGTGCATCAGGAATTTGGTGATTTATATAAAAATTTGGATCTTTTGAAGGAGGAAGTTACTAAATCAGGAACTATTTCTGATGAAGATAAGCTCGATTATCAATCAGAAATAGAGACTATTAAAAGCCAGCTGGCTAAAAAAGAACCCAATAAGAATATCATAAAACAAGCTTGGGCTGGGTTATCAGTGCTATCAACTCTTGAAGGTGTCGTACAGTTTTACCAAATGGCTGAAGAATATATAGAGCCGTTTTTAACATAATGGATGGTGTAGGAAATATCAAAGAATACCAAATAGCAGGTTTACTGCGTGTTGCTAATGAGCAATTGGCATATTGTAATTTGATTACGGAGTATCCTGGGCTTTCTAGTAAAAAGAACTTTGATCCCTTGTCAGCTGTAGATCAGTTCTATAAAAGTGTCTGCAATGTATTTTTTCACGACAGCTTATTAATCATTAGCTCTTTGCTTGATAGTAAGGATTCTAGAGTGATTGGGCTTTGGAATTGGAAAGACTTTACTAGTTATAAATCTTCTGAATTGAAACTCATAACAGATTCATTTAATAATGGACCATTAAAAACAATAAGAGATCAGTTAATTGCTCATCAAGATGTAAGTAACCCTAATAATCAATTTCCAGATTCTAGAAGGACAGGAATTATAAAGGAAAACCTTATCATGCTAGCTCAAAGCACCCTTGATAGCATTATTAATGAGTTTTGTGATTATGCACAAAAATTTAGTACCCCGTATAGTGAACAGTATTTTGATACAGAGGAAGCAAAAAATCAGCTAACCTCAGTAATGAGATTAGCTGTACCAACTCTAACTAATAATGATGTTATTTAAAAAAGTTTCATAATGTTTCACTTTTTAACGAGTATTAGATCTGTTGTTTTAGCAAGGGTATAGGAAATGATATAATTCAATGAATAATGAATAATGAATAATGAAAAGGATTTGGGAGATCTTAACTCTACAATCGAGACCGGATACGTCAAAATATCCAAGCATGGGAATGCTCGACTCGCTAATCTCCAGGATGCCATTAGCTCTACAACAAAAGAACTCTTAGCTGTCTATTCAAATGATATGCGTAATTTAGGAATTGTGGCTGGTACGGTCGCGCCTTTTTCGCTCACTTTACTTGGAGCGAATCAATTCGATATAAACAATTTAGCTTTAATGTTTGGATTTTCTTTTCTGCTTTATGCGATCATCTTATCTCAATTTTTTTTATTTAGACTTTCAGATGCTTATGAACACAGAACGAGTCGAGCTGAAATTAGTTGGGTATTTGCACAATTTGGTCTTTGGCAAATGGAGGATGTTAACAATGACTCAACTAAACGAATAAATGGAATGTTTGATTACCAAAAGAGGACCCGAGAGGTGGAGGGTCATCTTGGTCTAAACAACACTCCATCTCCACACCTCCTGGTTTTAAGAAAGAAACTACGTTCCTATAACCTAATTACGTTACTTCTCGTTACTTCTGGGATTATTCTAATCTTGGGATCGGTTGTAATAAACCCAATTTCTGCTTGGATAATCATAAACGTTTATAATCCATAGTGAACGAGACGCGTCGTTCCGATAAGCTAAACGAAGTAAGTGGGGCTTGATCGAAAACGGTTCTAGCTCGAGAAGGTCAGCCAACTTGAGATAGGTTCGGAGTCCGAGAAGTATTACAACTTTCTTGTGGATGAGTGTTATAATGCCAAACATGAAAAAGATAGCTATTACAGGTAATTTCCCCTTTACTGAAGAGCAAAAGTCACGATTGGAAGCACTTGGAGAAGTTTCAACCGTCTCCAGTTTTTCTTCGTCAGAAGAATGGCTTTCATCTGTACAAGGTGCAGATGTTATCCTGAGTGATGGTAGTTATCTTCTAGAAAATCTCTCAAATCTCAAGAATGTTTTTATAACATACCCATATATCGAACTTGGCGCATTCGATTCAGAGAAACTAAAAGCTAACGGAGTTGTGGTCGCTAATACCCAAGGAAGTAATCGTGACTCGATTATTGAATGGACTATGTTTATGATACTTTCGCTTTTTCGTAAGTTTCCGACATATTTAAATACTGCACAAAGTCACGAGTTCACTCTTAATCAAAGCTTGGCTGGAAAGAGAGTTCTTGTTGTTGGTAAAGGCAGTATCGGTACTGGGATCGGTGAAGTCTGTCAGGGTTTTAAGATGGAAGTTGATTACTTTACGAGACAAGACGATTTAAAAACAAAGGCTGCTAATGCGGACTTGATTATCAATGCTCTTAATTGCAATTCCTCAAGCAAGAATCTACTAGATGAAGAATTTTTTATGTCATTGAAAAAAGGTAGTTATTATGTTTCCTTTGTTCGAGGATATACTTATGACATCGACGGAATGATCAGGTCGCTTGATTCGGACATTCTCGTTGGTGCTGGAATAGACTGCGATCCGGAAGATCCCTACGATGTAACAAATGCGTTCTATCAAAAGTGTGTCCAGCATAGAAAGATATTAGTTACACCTCATATTGCTTTTGCTACAAAAGAGGCAAGCGCGCAGGGGAGAGAAATAGCGATACAAAATATCGAAGCATATATTTCAGAAAAACCTCAAAACATTCTTACTAAAATTTAAATGAGAATTGCTCTATAGCTATGAAAATCCTATTTATCTGTCGTGGTAACGTGGGCCGGAGCCAAATAGCCGAAACCTTGGCTAAGTCTTTATTAGATGATAAACATATTATTACCTCAGCCGGAACTAAGCTGAGTGGCCCAGAACAGCCTATTGGAGAGTTGTCGCCCTCTACTGATAATGTTATTGAAGTGATGAAAGAAGAAGGTTTTGATGTGACTGGCAATCTACGGAAGCAGGTCACGGAAGAAATGGCAGAGGATGCTGACAAAATAATTTTGGTGGTAGATGACGATGATCCAATTCCAAACTACCTACTCAATAATCCCAAAGTCACTCGTTGGGATGTCCAAGATCCAAAAGGTCAGACACTTGAATTTACTCGCAATGTTAGAGATCAAATTAAAAGTAAGATAACCTCGTTAATTTAACTATGGACAAAAAACCAGGCCGAACAGTTGCGTTTGATTTTGATGGAGTTATTGCAAATTACTCGGGCTTCAAAGGCAAAGATCATGCTGAAGAACCAATTGGAGAAACTATCAAGGCAATCAAACTGCTTAAAGAAAAAGAATTTAAAATTCTCCTCCATTCAACGCGCGGGGATGATTTTTTGCGCAATTATTGCACACAATACGATATTCCTTTTGATTACATTAATCGAAGACCCGACAAAGAAGGGGACAACCCTGGTAAACCAATAGCGTATGTCTATGTAGATGATCGATCTATATGCTTTAAGGGTCAGAAAGCTGAAGAGCTAGTGGAAGAGATTGATAACTTTAAAGCCTATTGGGAGGAATAATAAAAATATACGAAGACTCATTGAATATGTAAACTAACCCCAGTTCTAATTTTTTCTTTAAATAAACGTTTGTGATCGAAAATCCCGAGTTGTTTGGGGTGCTTATGGAGAAACTGTAATGCCGCTTCTACCGACAGGCAAAAGTCGGGGAGGCGGCTTTTGTTGTTAATATTTACTTTACCTAAAAATGTGGTAGAAATATATCCGGACGCCAAGGTATGTATGCCTTGGTATTTTTGGAAACTAGAGGACCTTGAAAGAGGAGGATTTAGACAGATGCCTATGTCAAAGGCGTTCGAGGACAGGCTACACCCTGATCTTCGAAAAATCGCCGATCACTTCGGCACCCCCTTCCACATCTATGATGAGGCGGGGATCAAGGGGACTGGCAAACGCCTTAAACAAGCATTTGCGAATCTCCCGTCAGGTTTTGGGGAGTTTTTTGCGGTGAAGGCCCTGCCCAATCCGCGCATTCTCCAGATCATGTACGAAATGGGTTTCGGGTTTGACTGCAGCAGTATTCCCGAACTTGTTTTGGCTCGCGAAGCCGGAGCCATGCCCGGTCAGATCATGTTCACGTCAAACAATACTTCGCAAGAAGAGTTTGACGCGGCTATGGCTGACGGCGGTTGCCGGCTCAATCTCGACGATATCAGCTTCATTTCGAAAGTACCGGAACCTTTTCCTCGCGGAATCTGTTTCCGGTACAACCCCGGCGAAAAGCGAACCGGCAATGCCATCATCGGTAATCCGGTGGAGGCGAAGTATGGCGTGTCCGATGTCCAAATCGTGGACGCCTACGGCCAAGCCATTCTTCGGGGAGCCGAATGCTTCGGGTTGCACACCATGCTCTGCTCGAACGAACGGAACTACACCTATATGGTGGAAACTATCAAGATGTTGCTCGAACTGGTCGAGCGGATCAGCTTGGCCCACAAGATCAAGTTCGACTACATCAATTTCGGCGGCGGTCTGGGAATACCCTATCGCCCCGAAGATAACCCGCTCGATCTAGAATCATTGGGCAACGAAGCCTTTGGTTTGTTGGAAGCTTTCAAGCAGAAGCATGGCTACGCGCCGGAGTTGTGTATGGAAAGTGGTCGGTTTATGACCGGCCCTCACGGTGTTTTGGTGGCTGAAGCGATCAATCGCAAATCCACCTATCGTGAGTATGTCGGTGTCGATGCTTGCCAAACGGCACTCATGCGCCCGGCCCTCTACGATGCCTATCACCACATCACAGTGCTTAATGGCGATGGCCGCCCCACTGAAGTGGTGGACATTGTCGGAGCCATCTGCGAAAACTGCGACAAGTTCGCCAAGCAACGCGAACTGCCGGTCATCAGCGAGGGTGATCTGCTGATGATCCACGACACTGGGGCTCATGGTCTGGCTATGGGCTTCAACTACAACGGTCGCTTGCGGCCGAAGGAACTTTTGCTTCGATCTGATGGAACGGTGGAACTCATCCGCCGAGCCGAAACCATTGACGATCTTTTCGCAACCTTAACCTTCGAACCCGAAAGCTTGGCGCTTTAACGCCAGGAAAAAGTGAGGAATCTGAAATGTTGAGACCACGCATTCAGACTGGAGCAAACCTGTTCCAGTTGATCAAGGCCATCTGCCGTGAGGCGGAAGAAGAGGGGAAGCAGCTTTTTCGGCTGTCCATCGGACAACCGACGGGGCCGGCTTTCCTCTCGGCCAGAGTCAAAGCGGCCGAACTCATCATGAGCGACGAGGAGAAGTGGCATGAGTACCAGGACAACGGCTGTGTGATTCCGAATTTCGCTCAGCGTTTCGTGCAAGCTCATGTGCCGACAACTCGTTTCGACCAGTTCGGCGAACGGCTGGCCTATCTCCCGATTCCCGGCATCAAGTCGATGCTGGAGATTGTGATCATGGCTTGTCTTCATGGTTTGCCGCCAATGGAGAAGCCGCTCCGGGTGTACACCACAACCAAACCGGGGTATCCCACTCCGGCGGATCAGTGCCGTTATCTGGAGGACAACGGGGCGCAAGTGCGTCATCAAGCGCTGGAGACTAATCCCGGAAATCAGTTCCGTTTCGATCCGGAAGATCTCAACGTGATCGGGTCAAGTTTGGTCATGACCAATTACCCGAGCAATCCGACCGGGCAAGTCGCTTCGCGGGAGTATTGGAAAGCCCTCTGCGCCTACTGCGAACTTTATGGCTTGCGACTGTTCAACGACGCCGCCTACGCGGCGCTGCCTCACACCAATGAGCACTGTACCCTGGCGGCGGTGGCGGTGGATTACCCGAACCTGTCCTGGATCGAAGCCTACTCCGGTTCCAAGATAGGCAACTTCACTGGTTGGCGAGTCGGCGCAATGGTCGGTTCGGCCGATTTCATTGCCGACGTGGCCAATGTGAAAGGCAACAGTGACAGTGGCTTCAACGCAGCGTTGGCTGGTGGAATTCTGCACGTTCTGGAACATGATCGGGAGTCGCTGGATGCGACGCGACGGCTGTACACCGGACGGACAGAACTCCTCACCAACGTCCTTCAGGAGTATGGTTTGGAGTTGGCTGTCCAACCTCAAGCCGGGTTCTTCACTCTGTGGCAGTGTCCGAAACGCGCCTTCGGTCAGGTGATTGAAAACTCCGAGGAGTTCAATCGTCTGATGATCATGAAAACGGGTATTGTTGGTGTTCACTTCAATCCGTACATGCGCTACGCGGTGTGCGGCGATGTGGAAGCGATGATCGGCCCGATCACTGAGGGCTTCAAGGAAGCCAACGTCAGCTACAAGTAATACTCCTTTTGGTTCCAAAAACGGTCTGCGAGTCCTTTCAGGATTCGCAGACCTTTCTTTTTATATAAAATATTTATTCAAAATTAGGATAGTTAAATAATATTATTAGTTTGCCCCAAAAACCCCTGTGCGGTAAAGTGTAAACACATGGAAACTAAACTATTAATATTTGATCTCGATGGAGTAATCTTTGATTCAATCAAAGTGGTTGAGGATTAATTACAAAGGGGGTTAAAATTTTCTAACTAAGTTTTGTGGGGGTAAATTTATCGCCCTTGCCACGTGTTAGTAAACACAGTAAAGTAGAATCATTAATATTTTACTAGATTTTTATGTTGAATGAATTTAAAACCTTTCTCTTAAGAGGAAATGTAGTTGATCTGGCTGTCGGTGTCGTGATTGGTGCTGCTTTTGGAACAATTGTCACGGCTTTGGTGTCTGATCTTCTGACTCCACTGATTGCCGCTATTGCTAAAGTGCCAGATTTTAGTGGTCTTTATTTTACCTTAAACGGTAGTCAGTTTATGTATGGTCATTTTATTAATACCCTCATTTCATTTTTGTTGGTAGCTGGCTCAGTCTTCTTCTTTGTGGTGAAGCCGATGAATGTGCTTATTGCTAAGTCTCGTAAAGAACCATCAGTTGATCCAACAACCAAGAAATGCAAAGAGTGTTTAAGTGAAATTCCACTTGAAGCTAAGCGTTGTTCGCATTGTGCTCAGGCGGTAGTTTAAATTTTTAGTAGGATTTTAAATAACTATTCTAATGCGCTCCACCCCAAAACTAATTTTTGAAACTGATAATTTCCAAGTGATTACTCTGGGTAACCCACACTTGAGTCGAACTGATGGTGGTCATTTGATTATCGATCCTAAAGTGCCAGTCGAAGATCGAACCAAACTAAGTCTAGAGTTAGCTAAAGAATTGATAATGCTAACCATGGTGGCGGGTGAGGCTATGAAAATTGGTTTAGCAAAAAATGGTATAGACCTAGGCCGAATTAACTACCAAGACAATGGTAACTGGAGGCACGAGTTGCATATTCATCTGTACGGTCGAGCCAAGGGAGCGACTAATCAACAATATGGCTGGGCTTTAAGATTTCCTCTGACCGCTGAGGCTTTCGAACAAGAGGTGGGCCAACTAGAGCCACTAACTGATCAAGATATTGTCGATATTCAGACGGAAATTAAAAGGCTGTTGCAGACAGAGAAGTATTTACATTAAACAAGATTAGAGAGGTTGGCGCCTCACTGATAGTCAAAAATTTTACAAATTAGTATAATGACATCAATATGAAAGAAACAATGCATTTTGAGATAGTAATAAACACACCCGTACAAAAGGTATGGAATACGATGTTAGAGTTAGAAACGTACAAAGAGTGGACTAGTGTTTTTGAGCCAACTTCTTACTACGAAGGTTCTTGGGACAAGGGAAGTAAAATAAAATTTTTGGGATCCGGTGGATCGGGGATGGTATCAGAAATAGCTGAAAATGTTCCGTATGAATTTGTTTCCATTAAACATCTAGGAGAAATGAAAAATGGGGTAGAAGACACCACTAGTGAAGCTGTGAAGAAGTGGCTTCCAGCTTTTGAGAACTATACTTTCACTGACAAAGGCGTAGAAACTTTACTGGCCATAGATATGGAGATGGAATCAAGTCCGGAATCTCAAGCGATGAAAGAAATGTTTGAAGGAATGTGGCCCAAAGCCCTTTTAAAGCTAAAGGAAATATGCGAACGATAAAAAATGAACTATCGATTGAGATTCAAAAATATAACCAAAACTTATCTAAAAAAGATAAAGACGTGTGTGATGTACTAGCGGCAGAGATAACCCTAAATCTTCCAAACGCAGAAAATAAAATCTGGCACGCTAATCCCGTTTGGTTTTTAGACGGCAATCCAATTGTTGGCTATGATAGGTTGAAAGATTGTGTCCGGCTTCTTTTCTGGAGTGGACAATCTTTTGATGAGGAGGATTTACTTAAATCAGGTAGCTTTAAGGCGGCTGAAATTAGATACACAGATGTGGTGCAAATCAATAAGAAGAACCTAAAACGCTGGTTGAAAAAGGCTAAAGAGATACAGTGGGATTATAAAAATATAGTCAAAAGGAAAGGGGTGCTAAAAAAGATTACATAGAAATTTCTTTATACTCGTCAGGTGGGAGTTGTCTTTTTAAGTGCTATAATCTAATTAATTAGTAGTTTTAATAAAAATATTATGTTTCCATTCAGTTTACTTAGTGTTTTAGTAGCAGCTATCGTGGCTTTTGTGATCGGTTTTCTATTACACGGTCCGATCGGAGGGAAATTGTGGATGAAACTCGCCGATATTCATCCGACAGGGAAGGAAAAGTTTGCCGATATGATTCCGCAAATGTTATGGAACCTTTTGGCTAACTTTGTGACTGCTTTTGTGATGGCGGGTATTATTTGGGCTGTGTCTACATCACCGGTCATGGGTCAGATGACAGCGTCTCGAGGTGCTATTTTTGGTATTTGGCTAGCGGTTGGTTTCTTGGCTACTTCATCGTCAATGGATGTTATTTGGATGGGTAAAAATTATAAATTATGGCTGTATGAGGTTGGCTGCTCAATATTAATGATGGCGGCTATGGGTGCGATTTTGGCAGCTTGGTAAAAATAAAGCTAATTAATAAATATTTTGTGACCCATTTTGTTTACATTTTAGAATGTGCAGATGGGTCACTTTATGTTGGCTGTACTAACAATCTCGAAAAAAGATTACATCAACATAATAACTCTAAATCAGGGGCTCATTACACGAAGGTGCGTCGGCCGGTGGTGTTAAGATACCAAGAAGAGTTGGCTACTTTGGCTGAAGGTCGAAAACGAGAGGCGGAAATAAAGAGTTGGAAAAGGGAAAAGAAATTGGGTTTGTTTTGTGACTGATGAATTCATAAAATATCCAGGCATTTACTTTTTAATAATATGATGTATTATATTGGACTGGTTCACATCGCCGGGCTGGGTAAGGCCACAGTCCGGTACAGACTTCAACCCTCGGTCTAGAACGAGGCGATTGACGAGAAGATTAGCCCGAGCCAGTACGGTCAAAAGCTAGTCCAATCGGTGTGAATTCTGGTCAGGTTGTCTGCCTGTGTCAGATGCAACGAATCCGTTTTACGGGTCTCGCCATAGTCTATGGGCGCCTCGACGATGTCGAGGCGCCCGTTTCTTTTTTCCGTGATATTATTTTTACTTAGATTATGGAATATATCATTAAGAAAAACCGACTAGCCAAAAATTTACGAATCACTGTTCGATCTGATGGTTCGGTGTTGGTGACAGTGCCTTGGCGAGTGCCTCTTAGGCTGGCCGAAAAGTTTGTCGCTGATAAGCAGGATTGGATTAAACGTCAGGTGGAGATCAGTCATAATCGTCTGGCTGAGGCTGAAAAACTTGGTTTGCCCAAGAGGCTAACTCCAACAGAAAAGAAAAAACACTATCTTAGTCACAAAGAACAGGTCCGGAAAAATATTGTTAAACGAGTGGCAGAGTTAAATGAAAATTATGGTTTTAAATATGGTGCCATTTCGATTCGTAATCAGAGCACTCGCTGGGGTAGTTGTTCGAAGAAGGGGAATTTAAATTTTAATTATAAAGTGGGTTTATTGCCTCAATCTTTATCTGATTACGTTATCGTTCACGAATTGTGTCATTTAAAAGAATTTAATCATTCATCTCGGTTTTGGCTTTTGGTTGCCGAAACAATACCCGATTATTTAGTACTCAGACGAGAATTGCAAAGAAAGGGTCTTGTGTTGTCCTAAAAAAGGAATAAAATCAAGACTAATTATTAAATTGCAAAATATATATGTCATCACAAGTAAAGATAGTAGCTTTGGTTTTGGTGGGTCTGGTGGTAGTAGGTGGTGGTTACTTTATTTTTAAATCAAATCAGACGGTTGGTTTGGTTAATGAGTCAGAAACTATCACTAAGGCGGGTGATAGTAAGAAAATTCCTTTTTCGGAATTTATTAAAATCGGCGGTTCTTACAAATGTACTATCAACCAATCGATTGGAGGAGTCGATACCCAAGGCTTAACTTATCTGAACAACAAAATGATCAGAGGAGAATATAATACCAAAGTCCAAGGGGTGAGTATTGATACCACCTTGATTGTGCGTGATGGTTTTACTTACACCTGGACGTCTATGGCCCCAACTATGGGTTTCAAAGCTAAGGTGGCAGATCAAAAAGTAGTCGATAATCAAACAGGAACGTCTGGAACCTACTCATTTAACGCTGAGCAGATTGGAGATTATGATTGCCAGACTTGGAATTCAGATGATTCTAAATTTGTTTTACCAACTGGGGTAACTTTCCGCGAGGTTTAATTATGAATATTATTATTTACTTAGTCACCTTGGTGACGTTGGCTGTGTTTGATGGTATTTGGTTATCACTGATGGTCTCTAACTATAAAGGTTGGCTTGGCCACTTGTTTGCGTCGACAGTTAGTTTTACGCCGGTTGTTATTTTCTACTTGATTTATACCTTAGGAGTTTCTTTGTTTGTTGTTTCTCCTGGTTTGAAACAGGGTTCTAGTTTGGTCTGGATTTTTGTCATGGGGGCTTTATTTGGTCTCGTGGCTTACGCTACTTATGATTTGACGAACCAGGCTACTTTGAAAGATTGGCCCCTAGTCGTCACTTTAGTTGATTTGGCGTGGGGATCATTTTTTACAGGAGCCGCCAGTGTGGTGGTGGTCTCTATCATCAACTACTTCAAATAAATTAGGTATTATTGTCTTAGTCGTATATACTCCGTCCAGTCGCCTTAGCAGACTTAATGAAAATATTGTTATGTCAGATGAAACAACAACTACAACTACTACAGTTACCCCAGCTGAAGTAGAGACCGAAGTAGAGACAACTGTGGGTGAACCAGAAGTAGAAGTAGAAACAGAGACAAAAGAATAAGTTTTGTCTAAGTAAAAGCACCCTTGGAGTAATCTGGGGGTGTTTTTCGGTTAAATTTGCTTATTGGCCAGAAAAAGCGTACACTTTACAATATAATAATAACAACTTGTCTAGGCAGGTAAGTAACTAATACAAATAACTATATGGGAAACTATCAAGGAGGAGGAAATAGAGGTGGCGGTTTCAGAGGCGGTAACGGTGGTGGCCGACCAAGCTTTCCTAAAAAGAGTTGGGGTAATGACCGAGACGGTGATCGACCAATGCATAAAGCCACTTGTGCTGAATGTGGCAAGATTTGTGAAGTGCCTTTCCGTCCAACTGGCGACAAACCAGTTTACTGTAGCGACTGTTTTAGTAGTAAAAAGGGTTTAGACGATCGCGGACCACGACGTGATTTTGGCGACCGAGCCCCTCGTCGAGATTTCAATGATCGATCAGCGTCTGCTCGACCAGATTTTTCTCGTCCTTCAGCTCCAGGTGGTGATGAAATGAAAAAACAACTAAGTGAAATTAGTCTAAAATTAGATCGTTTGGTTAATGCGGTTGAGCGATTGACTGAAAATAAAAAAGAGGTAGTTGCACCAAAAGTATCTTCAGAATCAAAAAAGGAAGTTAAAAAAACAGCCAACCTAAAAGCGGTAATTAAAAAAGCGGTGAGTACTAAGGCGCCGGCTAAAAAGTCAGTCAGTAAAAAGAAATAGCTTAATTAAGGATAACTATTATGGCACACGGTGAAGTGGTTATCCGCTTTGAAAAAGTTTCATTTGATTATGGTCACAACAAACCCATCCTAGATGAGGTGGATTTTGCTATTAGACGAGGAATGAAAGTGACGATCATGGGTCAAAATGGAGCAGGGAAAAGTACCCTCTTTTCTTTGATTACGGGAGCCAATGAGCCAGCAGAAGGTAGTGTTCACTTAGCTCCTCGAACCACGATCGCTTTGTCTCGACAGGTGATTCCACGGGAAGAGATGGACTTAACAGTCAGGGAATTTTTCCAGAAATGTTTTAAAGATAAAGTTTATGATATTGATCCACGAATCGATGAGGTTTTGGAAGTGGTCAACCTCAAGGGTCACGAACAGGTTCATGATCGGATCATTAAATCATTTTCTGGTGGTCAACAGGCTCGACTGGTTTTAGCTTCGGCTTTGATTCAAGAACCAGATATTTTATTACTAGACGAGCCAACCAACAACTTAGATAAAGCGGGTATCACTCACTTAACAGATTTCTTGATTAACTATCAAAAAACGGTCGTGGTTATTTCTCACGATGCCACTTTCTTGAACGCTTTTACTGATGCGGTTTTGTATCTAGATGTTTATACTAGAAAAATTGAACAATATGTTGGAGACTACTCCGATGTGAGAAACCAGATTGAAGCTCGAATGGAAAGAGAAAACCGTAAAAACGCTTTACTGGCCAAAGAGATTCAGGCTAAGAAGGATCAGGCTAATGCTTTTGCGATGAAGGGGGGTAATTTACGTATGGTGGCTAAACGGATGAGAACTTTGGCGGAGAACTTAGAAGAGGAAAAAGTTGATGTGCGCAAAGAAGACAAAACTATTCGCCCGTTTGTGATCCCAGCTCAGCCGGATATTTTGGGAGATTTGATTACATTATCATCAGTGTCTGTTTTGAAAAATGGTAAGCCTAAAAAACTAACTGTTAATCTTAAGTTGCGTAAAAATAAACATTTATTATTGGCTGGTCCTAATGGTATTGGAAAGAGTACTTTGCTAGAGGCTTTGGCTTCCGGTAAAGCTGAAGGGGCGACTTTGTTGGCTGATGTGCGGGTTGGTTATTATCGTCAAGATTTTTCAACCTTAAATTTTAATGAGACTGTTTATAAATCTTTAGCGGATGCGTCGTTTAAACTAACCGGCCGACTAGATGAAGAAAAAATCCGCTCAATCGCTTCTGGTTTTCTTATTACTAGTGATGTGATCAATACAAAAATTGGTAATCTGTCAGAAGGTCAAAAAGGTTTGGTGGCTTTTGCTCGCTTGGTGATCGAACAACCAGGGATTTTGATTTTGGACGAGCCAACCAACCACATTAACTTCCGTCATTTACCAGTCATTGCCAAAGCCTTAGATCAGTATCAAGGGGCGATGATCTTGGTATCTCACGTGCCAGAATTCGTAGAGCAGATTAGAATAGATGAGACTTTGGATTTGGCTAAATAGCTCGGTTGAGCCATATTTTAGATTAAAAAATATGTTATAATAAGGTTATGAAAATAACCAAATTCGAACAATCAGGATTTGTTTTAGAGACCGATCAGGGTTATAAATTAGCGGTAGATATTGGTTCTTATACACCAATTGAAAAACTTGATGGGTTGTCGGTTGACGCTGTTCTAGTCTCTCATCTTCATGGTGATCATTTTTCGTTGGAACATATCAAACAATTAAAGCCTAAAAAGCTTTTTCTTAACCGGGAATGTTTAGAAATAATAGGCGAAGAAAACTTAGACTGTGAAATCATTGAGATTAAAACTGGAGACAGGTTTAATATTGAAGATATTCAAGTAACTGTTTTTGATGTTGACCATGGGCCCAATACAAAAGTTAAACCTAGAGAAAACTTTGGTTTTTTGATGACTGTTGATGAGCAAAAATTATACTTTGCTGGTGATATGTTTTATCCGTCCGGCTTACAAGTAACTGACCTAGAAGTTCAATACGCTCTTATTCCTGTGGGAACTTTTTATACTTTTGGTCCAACGGAAGCTTTGGAGTTTATTAAGCAATTCAAAAAAATTGAGATGGTTGTTCCTATGCATTACGAGAAAATAGAAGAAACTAAAACTGAGTTTATGTTTTTGGCTAAAAATAGTGGTTTTAATATTATTTAATAATTAATTTTTATGATTTATTTATTGATTCTCGTCTGTACAGCGATTTCTCTAGTTATTGGTTTTGTGTGGTATGGGCCCTTGTTTGGTAAATTATGGTTGAAGGTTATTAAGGCTGACGATCTAACATTACAGGCTCGAGCAGAAATGCAGAAAAAAGCTAAACCGCTTTATTTTTTACAATTTTTGATGACGGCGGTTCAGGTGTCCGTCTTAGCTATTTTAATTACGGGTTTGAATGGTGTTCAGGCTTTGAATTACGCTTTGTTGGCGTGGTTGGGTTTTGTGGTGCCAATCTTGGCAGGTAGTGCTCTGTGGAATAACGATTCCAAAGAAGTAGCGAAAGCTAGATTTTTAATTCAAGCTGGTTACCAATTGGTTTTATTTGTCGTTTTTGGTCTTATTCTTGGTTTTTGGGCCTAATTTGGCAGTCTGGATTGAGGATGATATAGTAGGTGGTAATATTATGATTATCGTTGGTATTACTGGAACATTAGGAGCAGGAAAAGGAACGGTAGTTGATCATCTTAAAGATAAATACGACTTCAAACACTACTCGGCGCGAGATTTTTTAACAGCTGAAGTGATCAAGCGAGGTTTGCCGGTCAATCGCGATAGTATGGTGGAAGTGGGTAACGATTTGCGAGCCAAAAATCACCCTGGTTATATCGTAGAGCAATTATATAAACTAGCTTTTGCTGACGGCCACAATGCGGTGATCGAGTCAGTTAGAACTCCGGGAGAAATTGACGTTTTGGAAAATTTGCCAAATTTTTATTTGGTGGCGGTAGACGCTGAAACAAAAATCCGTTACGACCGGATTGTTTTGCGTAACTCTAGTACTGACAATGTGTCTTTTGATCACTTTAAAGCTGATGAGGAAAGGGAGATGACTAGTGTTGATCCCAATAAACAAAATTTAGCCGCTTGTATTAAAAGGGCAAAGTATTTGTTTTTAAATAATGGTTCATTTGAAGATTTATTTGTCCAAGTTGATGAGATGGTTAATCAAATAAATCATGTATAAAAGAGTATTGCTAAAGTTGTCGGGTGAACAATTTGCTGGTAAACAAGCTTTCGGTATTGATGTTGATTTTGTGGCTACTTTAGCAGAAGAAATAAAAGTACTACTGGCTGATACCAAAGTTCAGTTGGCGATTGTAGTTGGTGGAGGTAACTTTTTGCGAGGAGCAACTCTAGCTAAAAACGAATCAATGATCGAACGAGCAACTGCTGACTATATGGGTATGTTGGCAACAGTGATGAACGGGATGGCCTTGGTGGATATTTTGGAAAAGAAAGGTCAGCCTGCCCGGTTGCAAACGAGAGTTCAGATCAACTCAGTGGCTGAGCCATATATTCGCCGTCGAGCGATTCGTCATTTAGAAAAAGGCCGAGTGGTAATCGTGGCTGGTGGAACCGGTAATCCTTATGTGACCACTGACACCGCGGCTGTTTCAACTGCTTTGGAGATTGATTGTGAATTAGTATTGAAAGCGACTAAAGTTGATAAAGTTTACACCAAAGATCCCAACAAATATCCTGACGCCGAAGCAATTTCTAAAATCTCTTATTTAGATGTCTTAAAAAACCAAGAAATAAATGTCATGGATAATGCGGCTATTTCTTTAGCGATGGACCATCACCTGCCGATTCGTGTTTTTGATCTTTTAACCAAAGGTAATGTCAGTCAGATTGTGAGTGGGGCTGACGTGGGTACTTTGATTTCTAATTAGGTTTCTTGGTGCTAGCTTCGCCGGCGACGTGACCAGTAGTCCAGCATAGTTGGAGGCTGTAGCCACCAGAAGGACGGTTGATATCTAGTAAGTCACCAATGATATAAAGATTGGAGTAATGACGAGATTGCATGGTTCTAAAATCAACCTCAGTTAGTTTGACTCCGCCACTAGAGGTTACGGCTTTATCTTCACCTAACAAACCTTTTACTTCAGCGGGTAGGTGTTTTAGGGTTTTGATTAGTTTTAGTCTTTCCTCGCGAGTAACACTATGACAAGGTTGGTCGGGGTTGATCTGGGCTAGCTCTAAAATGGTGGCAACTAAACCAGAGGGAATTAGAAGGTTGAGAACATTTTTTATTTTTTTGTTACTGTCCTGGTGAAGGGTAGCCACTAGCTCAGTATTTAATTTATCTTCAGCTAGATTAGGGAGGGTGTCGATAGTCATGGAGACTTCGCCGTATTTCAATAATTCACCAATCTCTCGGCTCATATTTAAGATGGTCGGACCGGTGACACCAAAATGGGTAAATAAGATTTTACCGTGCTGTTTTGCTTGTTTGACACCATTTTGAAAAATAGTGATTTTAACGTCGGGCAGGCTAATCCCTTGGAGATTTTTGAGCCAGGAATTTTTTAGACTAACGGGAACTAAAGCTGTGCTTGGTGGTGTGACTTGGTGGCCTAGTTCTTCCAACCATTTAAATCCGTCACCAGTTGAGCCGGTTTCTGGTCGAGATTGTCCACCGGTAGCTAGGATAAAAGAGTGGCTAGTAATAATAGTATTATTTTTTAGTTGGACACCCGTAATCCGTCCTTGATCAGTTAAGATTTTTTTGACTGGGGAGTTGGATAAAATTTCTACATTGTGGTTCTTGAGTTCACTGACTAAAACATCCCAAACTGATTGAGATTTGTTGCTGACTGGGAAGACTCGTCCCTCGGCTTCGACCTTGGTGTCCAGTTGATGTTGGTGGAAAAAATCTAGCGTGTGTTGTACGCTCCACTTCGCAAAAGCGGAAAACAAAAATTTATCACTGTCTTTAAATTTGGCTAGCAGTTTTCGATTATCAAATTCGGCGTTGGTTAGATTACAGCGGCCACCACCAGTGATGAGAAGTTTTTTGCCAAGACTGTCGTTTTTCTCAATCAACAAAACTTGGGCGCCAGTGGCGGCGGCAGTACCCGCTGCCATCATGCCAGCTGGTCCAGCACCGATCACGACCACATCATAAATTGAATTTGTTTTATCCATGCTTGTCTATCATGGCAAATTATATGACAGAATGCCACTCAATGAGCATTTTACTATACTAATCTAAGTTAATTTATGTACGGCTAATTATTTAATTTTATTATCACTTATAGCTATTTTGTTGGCTAGTTTTTTGCTCATGCAAGGTGTCTATCAATAGCGGTTAGCCTGGTTGCAGGCAATCCACCAGAGGCGCTAAAAAGTGTTATACTAGATAAATATGAACACTAGAAATTTTATTTTAGTTATTTTAATTGTATTGGTGGGTGGACTTATTTATGCCTATGAACAAGGTTTATTGAGTCGTTTGACTGACAATGGTCGCGCTTTTGTTTTCACTTGTGCTGAAGGGGAAACTATTAAAGCCACTTTTGCCAATAGTCAGGTCGACCTGGTTTTGTCTGATGGTCGAACTCTGATTTTACCTCAAGTGATGTCTGCCTCGGGTGCTCGTTATGCTAATACGGAGGAATCTTTTGTTTTTTGGAATAAGGGTAACACCGCTTTTGTTGAGGAAAATGGTAAGATGACTATCGGTGGTTGTGTGAATGATAATAATTAATTTAATATGGCAAAAAAACAAAACAACTTCAAAACGATCACTATCCTGCTGCTACTCCTAGTGGCGGTGGTGATTGGCGGCTATGTCTATATAACTTATCTAAAGAACCCAACTTTTAAGTCTCTTTTTGGTGATCAGGCTTCTAGTACTCCGGTTACCTTGAGTCTTGGTGAAGCGGAGCAATTACTTAAGACAGCTACCATCGACCTAGATGATGTGTCTCAGGGGGTGACCCTGGTCAATGGTAATGCGGAATTTTCAGCGGAAGATACTCCTATCAAAGGAAGTGTGACACTAGGTAATATAATCGAGATTCAAAAAGTAGGTGATCGAGTTGATGTTTTGACTACAATGGTGGTTGATTATGGTGGTAGCGGTAACTTTGTTTATTTAGTCTTGTTTGAAAACAAACAAGGGAAGTTAGTCCAAAAATCTATGGTCTTGCTGGGTGATCGAGTTAAGGTTAGTGAAGTAGAGACTGGTAATTCAATTAAGACAGGTGTTGATTATTTAGTTGATGTTTTTATTCTTGATCGAGGTGAAAACGAATCGATGGCAGCGGTGCCAAGTGTACCTAAAACTATCAATTTGTCAGTTAAGTCTGGGCAATTAAGTGTGATTGAACCGGTGACGGTCTCTGATCCTAAGCCGGTGACTCCACCAACTGAAGCGGTCTTTTGTACGATGGATGCCAAAATGTGTCCTGATGGTTCTTATGTTGGTCGGTCTGGTCCAAACTGTGAGTTCAAGTGCCCAGTTGGCGAGTCTACCTCAACTAACTAATTTTATGGATAATACTTATAGCTGGTATCAAACTTTGATCAAGCCGACCTGGGCCCCACCAGCTTGGCTCTTTGGTCCAGTGTGGACTGTTCTCTATGTGATCATTGCGGGGTCATTTGGCTATGTTGGTTATCTGTTCCTAAACAAAAGAGTCTCCTTTATGGTAGTGCTACCATTTTTACTGAATCTTTTGTTTAATTTTATTTTCTCACCAATCCAATTCGGCCTGCAAAACAATTATCTAGCGGCTTTGGATATTTTATTGGTTTTGATCACTCTAGTCTGGGCTCTGGTGGCTATTTATCCTTATGCCTCTTGGGTCTCCTTCGTCAATTTGCCTTATCTAGCGTGGGTCTGCTTTGCGACCGTTCTTCAGTTAACGGTGACGTATATCAATCGTTAAAAATGTCCAAAGACTTTTTTATCACCGGTATTCCAACTTCTGGTAAATCATATTTAGCAGAAAAGTTAGCTAAAGAGACTGGTGGGGTACATGTGCGGATTGATGATTGGCGAGAGAAAGAGGCTGGCGATCCACGATTTAAACAAGCGATTAATTTCTATCTAGACCAAGACGAAAAAACTTATTACACGACCACTACTTTTGACGAACAATGGGTCAACTTGGTCTGGCAATCAGAAGAGTTGTGGCCGGGGATTATAGAATATATCCAGTCTTTTGCTGGTGAAGCTCGACCGGTTATTTTTGAAGGGGTTAATCTTTTACCTCATTTAGTTAAACGAGATTTAGATTGGTCTGGTCTTTGTTTGATCGGAACCACTTTTGAGGAAACATTGCGACGTAATATAGCTGACCCACGTTGGGGTGACACTGAGGAATTGCAAAAATTAGAAGCCGAGTCTTTTTTCTACGGTGAACGTCCACGATATCAAGCTGAAGCGCAAAAGTATGGTTATTCAGTCTTTACGAGTGCTGAAGAAGCCTATCCTGAGGTCTTAAAATTGCTGTAGCTTGGGTGTATAATACTGGGTATATGAAAAGGACTATTTTAATCCTGAGTATTGGCGGGACAATTTTTGCCGGCTATCTCAGTGCAGTCAAATTATTAAGTAATAACTGTGCTTTAAAAGAATCGTGCCCGATTTTCTTTGGTTATCCAGCTTGTTACTATGGTTTTGCTATCTATCTGACTTTAGCTATTTTGGCTTATTTGTTGGTTAGTAATCGTTTGAAGATTAATTCGGCTTTAAATTGGATCATGACTGTGTCGGCCGTAGGAATATTGTTTGCCGGCTATTCTAGTTATTTAGATCTACCAGTCTGGATGACGAGTGGTGTAGGTGCTTTCTCACTAGGTGTACCTAGTTGTTTTATTGGCCTACTGTTTTATATTGCCATTTTCTTTATGGCTTTATCAGAGAAGTCTAAAGTGTAGTTATTAATTTAATTTTAAAAAATATGTCTAAACCTTATATTACAAATATTGAAGAAGAAACAATTACTAATACTAATTTTCGGCAGGTGGTTTTCACCGCTCCTCACAGTCAGGTGGTGTTGATGTCTTTGTTGCCTGGAGAAGAGATTGGGGTAGAGGTGCATAAGGTTGATCAATTTTTCCGGATCGAAGCAGGGCAAGGGAAGGCGGTGGTTGATGATGAGGAGTATCCTTTGGCAGATGGGACCGCTTTGTTGGTACCAGCTGGCTCAGAGCACAACCTGATTAATACTGGTGATGTAGATCTTAAGCTCTACACTATTTATTCTCCCGCTAACCATATCGACGGTCGAGTTCACGCTACCAAAGATGATGCGGTGGCTGACGAAGAGGACGAGGCTTTTGGGAACTAGAGCTTTAAATTAAAGATATAAACCACAAAACCGGCGAAGAGTCGGTTTTGTGGTAAAATACTAAATCATGGCTATAGACAAGTATACAGCGGTGTGGGTCTCGCACTCCTCAATGGGGGATTTTTTGAAATGCCCGCGCGCTTATTTTTTACATAATGTTTATAAAGACCCTAAGACTAATCACAAAATTAGTTTGGTTAGTCCGGCAATGTCACTTGGTCAGGCGGTTCATAATACGATTGAAGCTCTGAAGACTATACCCGTAGCTGACCGGTTGAAACGAGATTTACTGTCTGATTTTGAAATAAATTGGCAAGAAGTGTCTGGCCGGAAGGGTGGTTTCAAATCCGAAGGAGAAGAGAGTGAAGCTAAAGCGCGCGGCCGAGCCATGATCGAGAGAGTGATTAATCAGCCTGGACCTTTAGCTCAAAAAACAGTTAAGTTACCAGAGGCTCACAACTCCATGCCGCCCAACTTTTATTTATCAGAGGATGATAATATTATTCTGTGTGGTTTGATAGACTGGTTGGAATATATTGAAGCCGACGACAGTGTGAAAGTGTTAGATTTTAAAACTGGCAAGCATGAAGAAAGTGATGATTCATTGCAATTGCCGATATATTTATTGTTGTTAAATGCTTTGCAAAAGCGCAAAGTGTCGGGCGCGGCTTATTGGTATCTCGATCGAGATGATGAGCCAGTTGATATGGTTTTGCCGGATCCTGATGAGGCTAAAGCCAAAGTGTTGGCGGTAGCTCGACAGGTTAAACAAGCTCGCGAAACAAAAACTTTCTTATGCCCAAAAGGGGAGGGTGGTTGCTTTGCTTGCAAACCTTATGAGCAAATTGTGGCTGGTCAGGCGGAATATTTGGGAGTTGGTGGTTATGGAGCTGATCTTTATATTATTTAGCTTATGACTCAAACCGACGCTCTTAATATTTTAAAAACTGGGGCCAGTATTTTTCTGACTGGTAACGCTGGTAGTGGTAAGACCTATTTACTCAATCGGTATATTGAGTGGCTGAGTGATTGTGGAATTGGTTTTGCGGTCACCGCTTCGACTGGTATTGCCGCCACTCACCTAGGTGGCCAAACTATCCACTCTTTTACAGGGATTGGAATTAGACAAGAGTTGAGTCCTTATGATTTAGACGAATTAGGTAGTCGAAAATATTTACACGATCGGTTTAGTAAAGTTAAAGTGTTGATTATTGATGAGGTGTCGATGCTGCACGCTAGCACCCTTGATTTGGTCGACGAGGTTTGTCGCTTGTTTAAAGATGGAGACAAACCATTTGGTGGGTTACAGATTATTATGTCGGGTGATTTTTTCCAATTACCGCCGATTGACCGTAATCGAGAATCAGATGACGTGACCGCTTTTGCTTATAATGCTCGAGCGTGGCGAGCGCTGGATCCGGTTATTTGTTATCTTACCGAACAACATCGTCAACATGATGATAATTTTTCTAATATTTTAAATGCTATTCGTAATGGGTCGGTGGACCAGGATGTGGTCGACCAGTTGTCGTCTCGAGTGGGTCTGGATGAGGCTGAGATGACGGTGACGAGACTTTATGCTCACAATCATGATATTGACCGGGTCAACCTCGCTGAACTCGCTACCTTGGAAGAAGATGTTCATTATTACGACATGGTCACCAAAGGTAAAAGTAACTTAGTTGAAACTCTCAAAAAAAGTGTCTTAGCGCCAGAACATTTAGCTTTGAAACCCGGGGCTTTGGTAATGTGTGTTAAAAATAATTATGAACGCGGTTATGTGAACGGCACTTTGGGGACAGTGGTGTCCTGTGAAGCTGATGCGCCAGTGATCAAAACCAAGCAGGGTAAAATTATTAAAGTTTTTCCTGAATCTTGGGCGATCGAAGAAGATGGCAAAATAAAAGCCGAGGTTGCTCAGGTGCCGTTGCGCTTAGCTTGGGCGATTACTATCCATAAAAGTCAGGGAATGAGTTTGGATTCGGCGGTGATCGACCTATCTCGCTCTTTTACTCACGGGATGGGTTATGTGGCATTATCTCGATTGCGGACTCTCGATGGTCTGTATCTGCAGGGGTTCAACAATATGGCTTTGTCGGTTCATCCTGGGGTGGCAAGTCTTGATGTGGGATTACATAAACAGTCACGTTTAGCTGAACGAGCGGTGCAAAGCCTGGGGGAAGAAAAAATGGCAGATAAACATCGAGCTTTTGTGGCTCGGGTGGGTGGGACTTGGCCTGAAGTTGGAACAGTTAAAGATAAAAAAACTAGCAAACAAAAAAGATCTTTGGTGGACAAAACCAAGGGAGCGACGGAAGTGGAGACCGCGAAAATGATTTCTGAAGGTAAAACTATTGCTCAGGTAGCCAAAGAACGAAAATTGACGACGAGTACTATTTTCACCCATTTAGAAAAAGCTTTAACCAACGAGGTACCAGTAAAATTAGATCACCTGAAGCCGAATCACGATCTGTTAACTAAGATTAAAAAAGCTTTTCATAAAACCAAAGATAATAAATTGTCACCGGTCAAAACTATTTTAGATAAAGAAGGTTTTGATTGTTCTTTTGATGATATTCGGTTAGCTCGATTATTTGTTGAGTTTAAGAAATAAAATTATGAAAAAAATTGTGACTGTTAACGATAAAATGCAGCAGGGTTATAAATATGAGCTGGTTGCGCCCGTGGGGAAAAAATTTGACCCAGACTTTAAACCAGATTTAACTCCAGCTGAGATGTTAAAGTTGGGAGTTTTTGGTGGTAAGTATATGACTGACTGCCGAGGCGAGTTTCCAGCTAGCTGGTTTAAAGAAGCTAAATTGTCACCAGAGAAAGCTTATCCTAAATTAAATTTTTTCAAAATTAAAGCCTCTCAACCACTCGCGATTTGGCGCCAGAAAGGTTGGATCAATGAAGATCATGACCCGCGCGGTTGGTTTCAATGGTACTGTCGTTATTATCAAGGTCGTCGCTTGCCAGTAGAGGATGAAAGACAAATTAAACGTTGGAAAAATATGAGACGTCACTTGGCTCAGATTGCCCATCATTGTCGAGTAGGAGATTTTGGTTGTCGTCCTCGCCAACGTCAAGCTTTGCTTCATTGGGCTTACGACAGCCGTAAAATTTAATTTATGTCGCCTCAACTGGCTTTAAAAAGATTAAGTAATAAAAATCGGGCCAAGATCTCAGTTTCTTTTTTTAAGACTGGACCAGGTCAGTATGGTGAAGGTGATATTTTTATGGGGGTGTCAGTGCCTGAGACCAGGCGAGTTGCTAAGCAATTTTCCAAGTTGTCTCTACTGGAAGTTAAGAAATTACTCCAGAGCAAGATTCACGAAGAGCGATTACTAGCCTTATTAATCTTGGTTGAGCAATTTAATCATGGTGGTAGCCAAACTAGGACTAAGATCTTCAATTTTTACCAACAAAATATTAAACAAGTTAATAATTGGGATTTGGTTGATTTGTCAGCCGATAAAATAGTTGGTGCCTATCTCTTAGATAAACCAAAAGATTGGTTGGATGTATTGGCTAAGTCTAAGAACTTATGGGAGAGACGAATTGCGATTGTATCGACTTTTTACTTTATTAAACAAAATAAATTTGATAAAACTTTCGCTCTAGCTGAAATTTTATTAAATGATACTCATGATTTAATTCACAAAGCAGTTGGTTGGATGTTGCGAGAGATTGGTAAAAGAAATGAATTGGTTTTAGAAAAATTCTTAAACAAACATTATCAGCAAATGCCTAGGACGATGTTGCGTTATGCAATTGAAAGATTGGAAGAAAATAAAAGGTTGGCTTATTTAAAAAATAATATATGACCTCATCAGAATTTTGTGATTATGTAGTTTATGATTTATTGGCCCACATGTCTGGAGTGACTTTCAAGCGGATGTTTAGTGGGTTTGGTTTATATCTAGATGGAGTAGTTTTTGGGATTATTGCCGATGGAGAATTGTATTTTAAAGTTGATGAAACAAATCGGGTTAAATATGAATTAGCCGGTAGTCACCCCTTTGTTTATTTTAATGGTAAAAAAGATACAACCTTGTCTTATTGGCAGGTGCCGGCGGAAATTTTGGAACAACCAAGGGAATTGGAAGAGTGGGTGTTGGATTCGGTGCAAATAAATTTACTCAAAACGAAAAAAGAAAAGAAAAAATAATTTTATAAAAATGATATCCAGTGTTTATCTTTGGTGTCTCTTTAAAAATCATTTACAATAAGTAGTGATGAAAGTGGCTTCAACTAAATCGGTGTCTACTAAACCGCATATTGTTGTGTTGGGGGCCGGTTTTGGTGGTCTGTATACGGTTAAAGAATTGTTATGGTATTTTAAAGATGAAGAAGTTGATATTACCATAGTAAATCAAACTAATTATTTTTTGTTTACGCCTATGCTTCATGAAGTGGCGACTGGGAGTGTTGGTCATCATCAAGTAGTTGAGTCGTTGAGAGAGCTTTTGTATCGCACTACAGTAAAATTGGTGGTGAGTGAAGTGGGCTCTATTGATTTAGCAAAAAAAACAGTTAGTACCAAACAAGGTTTAATTAATTTTGATTATTTAGTAGTAGCCCTGGGTTCGACGACTAATTTTTATGGTGTACCAGGAGCGGATAAATACACTTTAACTCTTAAAGATTTGCGTAATGCTATCACTTTACGCGCCCGAATTATTGAATCGTTTGAGAAGGCGGCCAATACTACAGATAAAGTTAAACGAAAGGAATTACTAACTTTTGGGGTGATTGGTGGCGGTCCGACTGGAGTAGAATTGGTAGCGGAAATGGCGGAATTGTTTTGGGATAATATGATCAATCTCTACCCTAATGTTTTTAAACCTAGTGAAATTAGATTATATTTGTTTTCTCAAGCGCCAGAATTACTGACTCAATTGCACCAATCCTTAAGGCAAGAAGCTTTACGGGTTTTAAAAGATAGGGGAATAGATGTTCATCTGGCTTCGACTATTATTGAAGTTAAAAAAGATGGGGTAATGTTGGCTGGCAAAACTTTTATTAAAATGGGGACTATTATCTGGACGGCTGGGACCACTCCCAATACCCCTAAATTTAAACAAGAAGTAGCTCTTGATCCTGGGCGTCGGCTAATGGCTAATAACTTTTTGCAAATGACCGGTTGGGCTAATGTTTATACTTTAGGTGACGTGGCTTCAGTTATTGATTCTAAATCTGGTAAACCACTCCCAATGTTAGCTCAAGTGGCGGTTCGCCAAGCTGATACGGTAGCTTACAATTTGGCGGAAGAGATTCGTGGGACTAAAAATTTTCAATCTTTTAAATATCGATCAATGGGTTCGCTGGTGTCGCTGGGTCAATGGAATGCGGTGGCTGAGATGATGTTTCTAAGGTTTTCCGGCCGGGTAGCTTGGTATTTATGGCGCACTATTTATCTGTTTAAATTTATTTCTTGGGAAAAGCGTTTCAAAATTGCTTTAGATTGGACGTTGGGTATTTTCTCTTATCGCGATATTACTAAAGCCTAATTTAAATATTATATGGATAAAGAAGAGTTGAGGCAGAGGTTAACTCCAGAGCAGTATACTGTCACTCAAGAAAAGGGAACGGAAGCTCCCTTTACTGGTCAGTATGTAAGTACTAAAGATTCTGGGATGTATAACTGTATTGTTTGTGGAGCGAAACTATTTGATTCTAATACCAAATTTGATTCAGGGACTGGTTGGCCGAGTTTTGATCAGGCTTTACCGGGAGCAGTAAAAGAAATCTCAGACGAAAGTCACGGTATGATTCGGACTGAAGTGGTTTGCAATAATTGTGGCGCTCATTTAGGTCACGTATTCAATGACGGACCAAAAGACCCTTCGATAGGCTCAGGGCAAGTAACTGGTAAGCGGTTTTGTATTAACTCTTGTTCACTTGATTTGAAAACGGAAGAAAAATAAGCGCCTCGCGAACTGGGAAGTTCGCGAGGCTGTGGGTGTTTGGAGTGAAGTTTATACAAAATACAACATCTCCATACTGGTTTTTTCTTGGTAGAGCCTTTCCAGCTCAGCTATGGCTGGTTTTATTTGATCCGTTAATTCCTCTCGTTGCTCGTCGGCAGACTCAAGGAACATCTCGAGTGACCAAATTCGGAAACCGATAAGCAGGAGCTGGAGACATATTATCGGATGGTAAAACATAAAGTTCTTCCCCCTATGGTTGTTGTCTATAGGTTCTAATACCAATAATAACTTTACAAGGACTAAAGTTTTAAGTCAATTTAACTAAAAGAAAAAAACCGTTCCCGCGAAGATGATCGCGGGAACGGCCGTATGAGTGCGGCGGTTATGATGGAAGTCCTTCTCGGCGCATTCTGGCTTCTAGATTACGGAGTTTCCGTTTCAGGTTGCCAGAGCCAGATTCCTGGACCTTTTTCAACAAGGTCCTGTGGCGACCCAAGATCTTTCTCTGTTTATGCAGCTGATTCTTGGTTGGCGACATCGGCCCCTCCTTTGAGTTTATCGAGCTTCTTTTTCATCGATCTTTCTGCTGTCTGGAGACGAATTTTGTTCTCCACATTTCGACGTGGGTTGCCCCACTTGCTTTCGATGTTGGCATTGATGATAACTAGTTCTTTTTGGATCCTCCTCAGTTCCATTTCCCAGAACCAAATCATTAGCCAATTTCTAAGACTCAACATCCACTTCATCCTGACACTTCCTCCATGGTTACTGTGTCGGTCCTTTGAGACTATACATATTTAATAAAACAAAGTCAATTATACTAAAATATTTTGAATCAATTATCAAACGCGCTATAATTTCTCTATGTCTGAACAAGAAACTCTTATCGCGGAAATTTTAACCCGCAGTGTTGATAATATTGTCGATCGGGCTCATCTAGAAGCTCGTCTCAAAGCCGGTGAAAAATTAAGAGTAAAATTAGGTATCGATCCAACTAGTCCCAATCTTCACATCGGCCGAGCTATCCCTTTATTAAAACTGAGGAAATTTCAAGATCTTGGTCACCAGATTATTTTTTTGATTGGTGATTTTACGGCCGTGATTGGTGACACTAGTGACAAAGACGCCGAACGACCAATGCTTTCTCGAGAGATTGTTACAGAAAATATGCAGGCTTACTTACGCCAAGCAGAAAAGATTTTAAATATTAATTTGGTTGAAGTGGTTTATAACTCGCATTGGTTGGGTGGTTTGTTATATAACGAAATAGGCGAGCAAGCCGACGTTTTCTCTCTCAATGATTTTATTGCTCGTTCAAATATTAAAGCCCGTTTAGACAAAGGGACTCGAGTGTCTTTGCGAGAAGTATTGTATCCGATCATGCAAGGTTATGACTCTGTAGCCGTCCGAGCTGACGTGGAGTTGGGTGGGGCTGACCAATGGTTTAACTTGCTGGCCGGCCGAAAATTACAGAAACATTATGATCAAGAACCACAGGATATTCTAACGACGGTTTTAATTGAAGGTTTGGATGGCCGGAAAATGAGTTCTAGTTGGGGAAATACTATCAATCTTCTTGATGAACCAAAAGATATGTTTGGAAAAGTAATGAGTTTGCGAGATGATCTGATTGGTAAATATTTCGAACACTGTACTACTTTGCCGGTGGCCGAAGTAAAAAAATATCAACAACAGTTAGAGCAAGGAGAAATCAACCCTCGTGACTTAAAAGAAATTTTGGCTTTAGAAATTACCAAGTTGTATCACGGTGAAGAGGGAGCGAAAGAAGGGCAACAATATTTTCAGACTGTTTTTCGAGATAAGGGTTTACCAGAAGAGATTCCAGAAGTAAAAGTGACTAGTGCTAATATCCTCGACGTTTTAGTGGAAACAGGTTTAGTTGAAAGTAAAAGCGAGGCTCGGCGAGTGATTGACCAGGGTGGGGTGAGGATGAATGATGAGGTGGTGAAATCAGTTGATGTAGAAGTAACTCCCGAAGCCATCATTCAAAAAGGTAAGCGTCAGGTGGTGAAGGTTTTGTTATAGACACAAAAGCCTTGCTTTTTAGTTTTAGGTGTCCCATACTATTTGCTGGCATTTAATCAGAAGGGGCCTGTCGTCCCTTTTGTGCGTTTAGTTCTTTTCAACTGGAGGGTGTGTGTATGTGTCGCTTTTGGTCCAAGGCTATTTTCTTGTTTTTCCTGACTGGTTGGCCTGGCACCGGCAAAGGAACTCTCTGTGGATTCCTGGCCAAAATCCCAGGTATTATCTGTCTCGAGACTTCTGGGCTTTTGCGTGACTATGCCAAAGCCCACCCGGAATCCGCAAATCAGATCTTGGGGGCAATGGACAACGGCCTGTTGGTGCCTATCGAATTCGTGAAAGTGGCGGTCGAGGAAGGTGTTAAGGCGGCTGTTGATAATGGCCATCAATTCATCTTTCTCGACGGCTTCCCGCGAGACGAGGAGCAAGCGAGGTTGGTGTCATTGTTGAGACAATCGCTGCCTTTCAATGTTTCTTTCTGTTGGATTAATCTGTTACTCTCTCGCGACCAGGCGGAGCAGAGAATCTTTAAACGGATTGAAGAAGACCGGCTGGCTGGTCGTACTCCTCGGGCGGACGACATTGATCCTGTTAAACGAAAAATCCGTCTCGATGGCCACGAATTGAGGGCCCGTCAGGTGGATTGGGTCCTCTCCGATTTGGATGGGTCAGTCCTGGCCCAAAAGATTGACATCGACGCTACCCCAGCTCCGGGAGTAATTCTCACGGAGTGTCTTGATATCCTGATGCCTCTTGGTGTTGGCGATATCCCTGACGAAGTTATGGAGGAAATCCTGACTTCGTAATTCTAGTTTTTCCCTAGTGCGTCCCCGCCGCCTGTTTAGACAGGCGGCGGGGATTTCTTTTTTTATTAATAAGTTTCTGGAAGTCTGATAAACAAAAAGCTTTTTTTATGCTAGAATCCGCCAATGAAAGTAACTCTATTTGGTTTAGCGGGAACAGGGACATCTAGTACTGGTAAAGCGGTGGCTGATAAGTTGGGCTTGGAATTTTTGTCGACCGGCAATATGTTTAGGGCTCAAGCCAAGGAATTGGGTTTAACTATTAATGAATTAGATAAACTGTCTTTGACTGATCCGGTCTACGATAAGATGTTGGATCAAAAAATAGCTGACTATGGTAAAAATAATGATGATTTTATAATTGAAAGCCGAATGGCTTGGTTTTTTGTTCCAGATTCAATCAAGATTAAATTACACTGTGATTTTGATACTCGGTTAGCTAGAGTGGCTAGTCGTGATGATGTGTCTTTAGATGATGCTCGCCGGCTAACCCTTGAGAGGGAAGATGCTATTTTTGACCGTTATGCTCGATATTATGGGGTGACTGATTGTCAGGCTGACGTTAATTTTGATTTAGTGATTGAAAATACTAATCTGCCATTTAGTGAAGTTGTCGATCGAGTGATTGATTTTATTGATCAACAGCGTTAATATTTTTCCATATGGAGTACCAAGTTTTACTTTACTATAAATATATAACCATTGATAATCCTGAAGAGCTGATGTTGGCTCATAAGGAATTTGGTAAAACCCACAATCTCAAGGGGCGAATTATTATTGCTAAGGAAGGTATCAATGGAACTTTGGAAGGCGCTTTGGCTGATACACAAGCTTATGAACAGTGGCTAACAGCTGACCCGCGTTTTGCTGATATGTGGTTTAAACGTAGTCCTGGTACGGGAGAGGCTTTTCCCAAGTTATCTGTTAAAGTGCGACCAGAAATAGTTAGTCTTCATTTAGGAGAAGAAGATTTTAACCCGGCCGAGTTTACTGCCCCTCATTTGCCAGCGGAGAAGCTACACGAATGGTTAGAACAAGGGGAAGACTTGGTTATTATTGATATGCGCAATCAGTATGAAATGAAAGTGGGTAGATTTGCTGACTCGGTTTTACCGCCACTTAATAATTTTAGAGACTTACGACAAGTGGTAGATGATCTACAAGAATTTAAAGACAAAAAAGTAGTGCCTATCTGTACTGGTGGAGTACGCTGCGAAAAGGCGTCTGGGTATTTATTAAAAAAAGGTTTTAAAGATGTTTATCAGTTGGAAGGAGGGATTGTAACCTACATGGAAAAATTTCCGATGGGTCATTTTAAAGGCAAACTTTATGTTTTTGATAATCGATTAGTGATGGGAATGCCTGGTGGTGAGGGGCAAGAGGTGATCGGTAAGTGTGACATCTGTGGTGATCCATCCGAAAAATATATCAATTGTGCTAATCAAACTTGCCACGACCATATTATTATTTGTGATACTTGTTTTGAAAAATCACCAACCTGCTCTAAAACTTGTGCCGAAGCAATAATGGCGACCGTCTAAAGCTGTATGTCTCCAATAAAATTTACTAATTTAAAAACTTTACCCAATGGCCTTGGGCGAGCTGGGGTAATTCATACTCCCCATGGTGATATTGAAACACCAGCATTTGTGGTGGTGGGTACTAAAGCCACAGTTAAAGCTCTGACTCCAGAACAAGTGGCTACTCTGGGAACTCAGGTTACCTTGGCTAATACTTATCATTTATATTTACAACCCGGTGATGAGATTGTGGCTCAGGCTGGTGGTTTGCATTGCTTTATGAATTGGCCAGGTCCAATGATGACTGACTCGGGAGGTTTTCAGGTCTTTTCCTTAGGAGCTGCTTATGGTGAAGGTGGTGTAACTAAGTTTGCTAAAAAGGGTAATCAAGGGGTGGACAGAGATCCGGTCGAGGTGGCGGCTAAACTAGCTAAAATAGATGATGATGGGGTAACTTTTCGATCGCATATTGATGGTAGTGAACACCGCTTCACCCCTGAAAGCTCGATCAAGATTCAACATAATCTGGGTGCTGATATTATTTTTGCTTTTGATGAATGTACTTCACCAAACGCTGATTATAATTATCAAAAAGAAGCAATGAACAGGACTCATGCTTGGGCGGAGCGTAGTTTGGCAGAGCATCAACGTCTAGGGGATGAAAAACAAGGTTTGTTTGGTATTGTTCAAGGTGGTAAATATCAAGATTTGCGAGAAGAGTCGGCTAGAGTGATAGGTGGGATGGATTTTGCTGGTTTCGGGATTGGTGGTTCATTTGATAAAGAGGATATTGGACAATCTGTAGCGGTGGTTAATGCTATTTTACCAGCTGACAAACCAAGACATTTGTTAGGAATTGGGGAAGTGGAGGACTTAATTTTGGGAGTGGAAAATGGCATTGATACCTTTGATTGCGTGGCACCTACTCGGATGGCCAGAAATGGAGCCCTGCAAACAAAGACTGGGCGGATCAATATTCGCAATGCTGAATATAAAGCTGATTTTACACCGATTGAAGCCGACTGTGGTTGTTATACTTGTCAGAACTATACGAAAGCTTATTTGTCACATTTATTTAGAGCTGAGGAAATGGTGGCTGGGACTTTGGCTTCGATCCATAATTTGTATTTTTCAGTTAATTTAGTAAAACAGTTACGCCGGGCGATTTTAGATGATAATTTTGAGGAAGTGAAAAATAATATTTTGACTAGACGTAAATAAAGTTTCTTTATTTAGCATAAGTACCGTTGCTTTTTCGGTGTTTTGTGTTTAAATAGGGTCGGATTATTGAATACCCTAGGAGATCTCTGATGAGGTGGAAATTGGTGGCTTTGTTTTACGCTGCTACTCACACTGTGTGGGTAGTAATACTCTTTGTGCAGTCGGGCATCTGGATCTCCAGGTACCCACCAAAATAGGGACTTTGATATGAGAATGGTCTTAAAGGCGGTATGGACGTGCTTTGTGCTAGTCTGTGGGCTAGCGCTCATGGTTGTACTATCTTTAGGCTACTACTTGTTGAGTGGCCACAAAGTCGAGAGGGGGTGAGTTTTGTTTACTTCAAAGGGTCGGTGGAGCTGAGTGCTTCCCCGACCCGTTAGTTTTTGTTAGATTAAGATAACTAATGGCAGATAAATTTAAATTAGTCACTGACTATCAACCAGCCGGAGATCAACCTCAAGCGATTGAAGGTTTGCTTAAAGGTCTCAAAAAAGGTTTCAAACACCAGACGCTTTTGGGTGTGACTGGATCTGGTAAAACTTTTACCATGGCTAATGTTATTGCCCAGATGAATAAGCCGACTTTGGTAATTGCTCACAACAAAACTCTGGCCGCACAACTGGCCCAAGAGTATCAAGATTTTTTTCCGGAGAACGCCGTCCATTATTTTGTGTCTTACTACGACTATTATCAACCGGAGGCCTACATGCCGGTGACGGATACATATATTGAAAAAGATGCCTCTATCAACGAAGAGATTGATCGCTTGCGTCACGCCTCGACCCAAGCTCTCCTGACTCGTAGGGATGTGATTATTGTGGCGTCGGTGTCGTGTATTTACGGTTTGGGTAGCCCGAAAGATTATGCTCGAGAACATTTATTGATTAAAAAAGGTCAGACCATTTCACGAAATGAATTTCTAAAATCATTAGTTAGTATTTATTATGATCGAACTAGTGCTGATTTGACCCCAGGTACTTTTCGGGTGACTGGTAATTCGATTGAGATTATGCCGCCGTCTGAAAAAGAAGTTTACAATATTGTGGTTAGTGGGAATACGATTGAAAATATTTTACATATTGATGCTATTAGTCGTTCTATTCTTAGTGAGCCAGAGGAATTTTTCTTATTCCCAGCTAAACACTTTATTACGAGTGGTGATGCTCGCCAAAAAGCGATTAAGACTATTAAGGCTGAATTAGACCAGCAATTAAAGAAGCTAGAAAAAGAAGGCAAGTTGTTGGAGGTGGAGAGGTTAAAAAGGCGGACTACTTATGACTTGGCCATGATTGCTGAGATTGGTTACACCAGTGGGATAGAAAACTATTCTCGCCATATGTCAGGACGGAAAGCTGGTGAAGCTCCTGATACTCTCTTGGAATACTTTCCAAAAAAAGCGGACGGCTCTCCAGATTTTCTCACGGTGATTGATGAGTCGCATGTCACTATTCCGCAAGTGGGTGGGATGTATGCAGGGGATGCTAGTCGGAAAAAAACTTTGATTGAGTTTGGTTTTAGGTTGCCTAGTGCTCTGGATAACAGACCACTTAAATTTGATGAATTTGAAAAGCGGATAGGACAAGCGGTCTATACTAGTGCTACACCTAGTAACTATGAACGAGATCATTCCGAGCAAGTGGTTGAGCAAATCATTCGTCCGACTGGTTTGATTGATCCAGAGTTAACTATTCGACCAGTAGTGCAAAAAGGTCCTTACCCAGGCCAAGTGCAAGATTTTATTACTCAAGCCAAAATAGAAATCAAAAAAGGTTTTCGAGCGATTGGGACGACACTGACTAAAAAGATGGCCGAAGATTTGGCAGAATTTCTAAAAGCGGAGGGTATTAAAGCGGAATATTTACACAGTGAAATAAAAACTTTAGAGCGAATTCAAATTTTAACTAACTTCCGCAAAGGAACCTTTGATTGTTTGATTGGGGTCAACTTACTGCGCGAAGGTCTCGATCTACCAGAGGTGTCATTTATTGGTATCCTCGACGCTGACAAAGAAGGGTTTTTGCGATCTGAGACATCGTTAATTCAAACGATTGGCCGAGCGGCACGTAATAGTGCAGGGCGGGTAACTCTCTATGCTGATGTGGTAACTGGTTCGATGCAGAAAGCGATTGATGAGACTAATCGTCGCCGGAAGATTCAGGTGGCTTACAATACTAAACATGGCATTACCCCAACCACCATTAAGAAAAATATTAAAGATATTACCGAAAACTTAATGAGCGAACGGGAGAAAGCGGTGCGCAATTTGCTAGCTATCGATCAGGTAGCTTATGGTGGCAATATCAAAAAACTAATTAAAGATAAAGAAAAGCAAATGAGCCAGGCGGTTAAAGACTTGGATTTTGAAACCGCGGCTATCTTACGGGATGAGATTAAAGCATTGACAAATTAGATTAATAGGTGTATAATCAATAATAGGATATAGTTAGGTCTGAAAGAATTTCAAACCAGTTGTTTGAGGTTTTGTTAGATCTTTTCAAAAGGAATAGAAAGATGAAGACGAAAGGGTTTACCTTTATTGAGACGGTGATTGCGGTGCTTGTGGTTGTTGTCATAATGGCGTCCACAATCCCTCTTCTCAATAATTCTGGTCGGGATCAGGGCCAGATCATGGACAACTTCAGCGACCTGCTGTCAGATAAGGATACTGTCTGGATTCATTCGGCGGTAATACTTGCTCCCCCGCACGATAAGAAATGGCTGATCCTATTCTCCCGCTCCGCAGGTCAACCATTGAGAGCGGTGTGGTTTGAGGATCGGTTGGATTCTGGTGAGTATGTCTGGTTGGCAACAGACAAAAAAATGCTTCTTGTTCCACCGACGCCAATTGGCAAGGTTGGAGTGAAGCCTGGCGAAGGCTAAAAACTTTGCCAATAATCTTAAGTCGGGCGCGTCCATCGAGGCGCGCCCGGTTTTTCTTTTCTCTGAAGAATATGCTAAAGTACGATACACATACCCTAGAGCAAGTGCTCGGGGCTTTGTCTGTAACTATATGAAGCACTCAGAAGAAAAATATATCAATATTAAGGGGGCGCGAACTCACAACCTCAAGAATATCGACGTCAAAATCCCTCGAGATAAGATGACGGTTATTACTGGTCTCTCTGGCTCGGGTAAATCAAGCCTTGCTTTTGATACTATTTTTGCGGAAGGTCAGCGCCGTTATGTAGAATCTTTGTCGGCCTATGCCAGACAGTTTTTGCGTCAGATGCAAAAGCCAGATGTTGATGAGATTACCGGTCTTTCTCCAGCGATTTCTATTGATCAAAAATCTCGGTCCCAAAACCCGCGCTCGACTGTGGCGACTATTACTGAAATATATGATTATTTGCGCGTGTTATTTGCGCGGATTGGCCGACCGCATTGTCTAGTTTGTGGTGAAGAGATAAAAAAACTTTCCAATGAAGAAATAGTTGGATTAGTGCTAGATAAAGTAACGGGCAAGCCTGGTAAAGAGTATGAGACTGGTTTTACCTTGCAAATTTACGCACCACTCGTGCGTGGTCGGAAGGGGGAATACTATCAACTACTGTATGATTTGTTGGATAAAGGTTATAGCCAAGTTCTAATTGATACTAAACGTTATAAATTACGCGAGCAGATAGTGTTGGGAAAAACTAGTAAGCACGATATCGATGTATTAGTTGATGAAATAGATGTACCAGATTTTAATCGCGAAGTAGCCAAGAAGGGTAGTAATTTGAGTAAAAGTATTGATACGGCAGTTTACGATAATGCAATTAGTCGGTTATCTGAAGGAGTGGAGAGAGCCTTAAAAGAAACTGATGGGTTGGTGCGAATTGTGGTTGGTAAAGATACTGATAAAACTGATATTTTGGCAAAGGCGAAGGAGTCTTTTTTGTTGTCGGCTAAGTTCTCTTGTCCTAACGATGGTTTTTCTTACCCAGAAATTGAACCACGCTTGTTCTCTTTTAACTCACCATATGGGGCTTGTCCTGAGTGTCATGGTTTGGGTACTAAACATATGTTTGGTGAAGAAGCTTGTCCGGTCTGTGGTGGCTCACGACTCCGCCAAGAATCACTCCATGTTTTCTTGAAGGATGCAAAAAATAAATTAAATATTGTAAATGTTACCAGTTTATCAATCAAAGACGCTTTTGAATTTTTTGGAGGTTTAAAATTAACCAAAAAAGAGCAGGAGATTGCTGAAGCGGTTTTGAAAGAAATAGAATCACGGATCAAATTTTTACTGGATGTTGGTTTGGACTACATTTCCCTTGATCGTAAAGCCAACACCTTATCCGGAGGGGAAGCTCAGCGTATTCGACTGGCTTCACAGCTTGGTTCACGACTAGTGGGAACGCTTTATGTACTTGATGAGCCGACTATTGGTCTGCATAGTCGTGATAATGATCGCTTGATCACAACGTTACTTAACTTGCGGGATTTGGGTAACACTATTGTGGTGGTAGAACATGATGAGGATACAATCTTTGCGTCTGATTATTTGGTTGATATTGGTCCAGGAGCGGGGATTCACGGTGGTAATGTGGTGGTGGCTGATGAGACTGAAACACTTTTGACAGCTAAGAAGAACATTTTTAATTCTTTAACGGTAGACTACTTGCGTGGTGATAAAATGGTGACCGCCCCAGATAAGCGGCGGACTTCAGAGAAGGGTCAAATAAAAATCAGAAACGGCAATATTTTTAATATTAAAAACTTAAATGTTGATATTCCTTTAGGGCGATTGGTGGCGATTACTGGCGTTTCTGGCTCAGGTAAATCCTCTTTTGTGTATGAAATTTTACACAAAAATCTTCAAGCTCGGTTTGATCGACGTTATCGGTCTAATGAAACTTTTAACTGTGCTGAATTTTCTGGTAGTGAATATCTCGGTCGAGCTATTTTAATTGACCAATCTCCAATTGGTCGCACACCACGCTCTAATCCTGTTACTTATACTGGTTCTTTTTCTTTTATGCGAGAGTTGTTTGCTTCGACTGAGTTGGCCAAAGTGCGTGGTTGGAAACCGTCTCGCTTTTCTTTTAACGTGAAAGGTGGTCGCTGTGAAGCTTGTCAGGGTAATGGGACGATTGCAGTGGAAATGCACTTTTTGCCAACGGTGTATGTAAACTGTGACGTCTGCAATGGCACCCGTTACCAAAAAGAGACTTTGGAGATTTTGTATAAAAAGAAAAATATTAAAGATGTGTTAGATATGACTGTAGAAGAGGCTCTAACTTTCTTCGAAGATATTCCAGCTATTTATGATCGGATAAAAACATTGTCAGAGGTTGGTTTGGGTTATTTGAAGCTTGGTCAATCTGCTACGACCCTCTCTGGTGGGGAGGCTCAGCGAGTGAAGATTTCTTCAGAACTTTACCGACCGTTTGTCCAAAGATCAATTTATATTTTAGATGAGCCTACTGTTGGCTTACACTATGAAGACGTTAATAATCTGGTGGCTATCTTACAAAAGCTTGTAGACAAAGGTAATACGGTGGTGGTGATTGAACACAACCTAGACGTGATTAAATGTGCTGATTATATTGTTGATCTTGGTCCGGAAGGTGGTAAAGGGGGAGGTGATTTGGTGGCTAAAGGCACACCAGAAGAGGTGATTAACAATTATGACTCACATACGGCAAACTATTTACGAAAAATTTTGAAGCGGAAGAAATAAAAAAGAAGAGCCCGGCAGCGTAAAAGCGTACCGAGCCCCAGGTGAGGAGAAATTTCCTAACAGTTCTAGCTAAAGGTAAACAGAACAACACTACCTTCTTTACTACGTTTTGGGCCGTAGTACCTTCATCTGCCGCAGAGTCCGACAGATTATGGTTTTGGGGAGAGTGTGTTCAAATGCTCTTTAGTATAACTTTTTTGGGTTCTCCTGTCTCCGTAATGAATCCTACCACTATCTATTTTTATGTCAATAGTTTTTATAAAAAATATGGAAGAAAAAAGGCCCCGGTAACTCATCTTGCGACAAGTTAGCAACGGGACCAGAATGGGGATGAGGATTTCGGTGAGTCAGACACCATCCACTTGTTGCCGGATTGTTCAATTTGCTTGCGCAAATAATTTTACAATCTGTGTTAGTAACAGAGCAAGAGTGACAGTAAATCCAACCAGACCTAGTATCCATATTTTATTATACATTTACATAGTCTTTTGTCAAGTATTTTTAAGTATGGTACATTTAAACAATGGAAAATAAGGCTGTTTTAGTAAAAACCCTTCCCGATAAACCGGGGGTCTATTTCTTCAAAACCAAGAAGAAGCTTTTATATATTGGTAAAGCTACTTCGCTGAAAGATCGAGTTAAAAGCTATTTTAATAAAGATATAGTTGCCACTCGCGGACCAAAGATTGAAAAAATGATTGCCTTGGCTGACTCGGTTGAGTTTGAGGAAACAAACTCAGTTTTAGAAGCCCTTATTTTAGAAGCAGCTTTAATTAAAAAACATCAACCAGAATATAATACTCGAGAAAAAGATGATAAGAGTTTTTGGTCGGTGATTATTACTAAAGAAGATTGGCCTCGATTACTGTCAGTTAGAGGAAAGGATCTGATAACTGATATTGATCCAGATACTATTAAGTATAGTTTTGGTCCCTTTCCCCACGGATCTGAATTAAAAGAGGCGTTGAAAATTATTCGTCGGATTTTTCCGTATCGTGATAAGTGTGAACCAGAGTCAGGTAAGCCGTGTTTTAATCGACAGATTGGTCTTTGTCCGGGGGTGTGTTCGGGAGAAATTTCCAAAGCGGATTATGCGAAAGTGATCAGAAACTTGAAGTTATTTTTTGATGGTAAAAAATCGGAATTGATAAAAACTCTGGAAAAGGAGATGAAACAACTGGCTAAGTTAAAAAAATTTGAACTAGCCGCTAAAATTCGTAACCAGATTTTTGCCCTTAATCATATTCGAGATGTGGCTTTAATTAAGAATCAACCAACGACGGAAAATAGAGGCTTTAAAATTGAAGCTTACGATATCGCTCACTTGTCTGGACAGGATACGGTGGGGGTGATGGTGGTGTCGATTGGGAATGATTTAGATAAAACTAGTTATCGGAAGTTTAAACTAAAAGGTTTAACTAAAAACAAGGCCGACGATACTGCTAATTTGGCTGAAGTGTTACAACGACGGTTTACTCACCAAGAGTGGCGTTACCCAGATCTAATTGTGGTTGATGGGGGACAAGCCCAGATCAATCGAGCCAAAAAAGTGTTAGCTGGTTTAGATGTGGTTATTCCTGTTGTGTCGGTGGTTAAAGATGAACGTCATAAACCGCGAGACTTTATGGGAGATGAGATGCTAATAAAAAAATATGAATCAGAAATTTTATTGGCCAACAACGAAGCCCACAGATTTGCACTCGCTTATCATAGGAATCGTCGCGACCGCATGGTAAAATAGTTACGTAATCCTAACTTTAATTTAATACACATAAAAATTTGTTAATTTTTTGTTCTGCTCGTCTACCCGCCTGCGCAAGATTAAATTAACATTAGGATTATTCCACTTTCTATAATAACGTGAACGAAATAGAGCAATTTAGAATAGAATCAAATATCCGCTTCGTTTTGATGAGGTGGTTTTATTTGATATTGGGAATAGGTTTTTCCGCTCTAATTATTTATTTACAAAGTCAGACCTCTTCCGCCTTAGCTCTGCCCACCCAAACAGTTGGGGTGGTGGGACCTTTAATGATTGTTTTTTTTGGATCGGCGTTGTTTAACTTCGTTCTTCTTTTTCTTTGTCAGTACATTGAGAACAAACAATCAGTTTTACTAAGTCAGTTAATTAGCTGTCTGCAGATTTGTGTTGATTTAATACTGACAGGGGTGGTGGTTTTGTTCTTGTATCCAGAATTTACTTGGTCAGCTTGGTTGCTACTTATTCCTCTGGTTGAAGCTGTTGTCTTGTTTAACTCATTTGGGCCGATTATGGTTGGCTTGATCTCTGGATTGATTTTGATAGTTGTTCGATTGGGTGGTCTTTACCTACCAAGTCCTCTTTTAATAGGCTCGGAGTTGGCTTATGGGGCTAGTTACTTACTAATAGCTTTGGTCTTGTCTCATAACTATCAACTGATCAAGCCTTTTAATATTTTCTCTGTTCATAAAAAGGTAGTAAAACAAAATCTGGCTCATGATGAGCAACTGCAGTGGGTGCGGAAATATGGTCAAAAAATGGAAGAAAATAACCGCAAGCTTTACGCTAAAGAACTGGAGTTGAAACTAGCAAAACAAGAATTAGCTGCTTTAGATGAAGCTAAGTCAAAATTTATTTCAGTGACCGCTCACCAGATGAGAACACCGCTATCTGGTATTAAATGGACCTTTAATATGTTGATGTCTGGTCAATTAGGCTCGGTTAATGATGAACAAAAGAAGTTTATTAACCAAGGTTCAGAAGGGGTGGAAAAAATGATTTCCATTGTTAACAATTTACTTCATGTTGATAATATCGAAACTAAATGGTCAGAAATTAAGCTAAACGAAGTGGATGTTGAGTCGCTGTTAGATAATGTATTGGCAGAGTTTTCTAACCAAATAGCTAGTAAGAAAATTAACTTTAAATTAGAAAAACCAGAAAAGGCTTTACCGGTAGTTGAAGCGGATCCGGGTAAATTGAGAATGGTGCTAGAAAACCTGATTGATAATGCTATTAAATATACCCCAGAAGGTGGTACGGTAATACTTAAAGTTGACGATCAAAAAATTAATACAGCCAATAATTCCTTGGAGATTATTGTCAAAGATAGTGGTATTGGTATCCCTAAGAGTGAACAATCTAAAGTGTTTCAGAAGTTTTTCCGAGCTTCTAATGCAGTAGCTACTGAGCCAGATGGTAGTGGGGTTGGTTTATACATCACCAAAGACATTATAGAAGGCCATCATGGAGCTTTGTGGTTTGAAAGTAACCCTAATCAGGGAACGGAATTTCATTTCACCTTGCCAATTCGCCAACCCTTAGTGGCTAAGGTATAATACCAGTAAGGTTTTTAATAAGTTTAAAATTTCTATATTTATGGCCAAACAAAAGATATTAATAGTGGAAGACGATGAATTTCTTCGTTCTTTGACCGCTAAACGTCTAGAGAAGGAGGGATATGATCTGGCTATTGCGGCTGATGGCGACAGTGCTGTTACTACTGCTGAGAAAGAAAAACCAGATCTAATCTTACTGGATTTATTGTTGCCTGGGACGAATGGTTTTCAAGCACTAGAAAAGATGCGAGCGATTGATGGTTTAGGTAAAACACCAGTGGTGGTGTTTTCCAACTTAGGTCAAAAAGAAGATATTGAAAAAGCTAAAGGTTTGGGGGCTAACGACTTTCTAATTAAAGCCAACTTCACTCTTGATGATGTTGTAGCCAAAGTTAAATCTTATTTGCCACAGTAAATTTATATGTCAAAGACACGAGTTGGAGTCCTACGAGGGGGAGTTGGACACGAATATGACGTGTCCTTGTCTACTGGTGCTGGTGTCTTAAAAACTTTATCTCGGGATAAATATGAACCAGTTGATTTGTTGATCACCAAAAACGGTGACTGGCATGTTCACGGTGTGCCTGTGATTCCAGGGGCTTTGCCTAAATATGTTGACGTTGTTTTCAATGCTTTGCATGGTGAATTTGGTGAAGACGGCCAAGTTCAAAAAGTCTTAGATACGATTGGTATACCCTACACTGGTTCAGGTCATTACGCCTCGGCGGTTAGTATTAATAAAACCCAAACCAATGCAATTTTAAAAAATAAGGGACTGAAAGTGCCTCATAATATAAGTTTTGCTTTCGATGGGCGCGAAGTTGATGATTATGCTCGAGAAGTTTTTTTAAAAGTATCTCCACCGTGGATAGTTAAGCCGGCTGATCGAGGCTCATCAGTAGGAATTACAGTAGTTAAACATTTTCCTGATTTGGCAGACGCCATTGCTAAAGCCTTTACCGTTTCTGACTACGTATTGGTTGAAGAATATATCAAAGGTAAAGAAGCAACTTGTGGGGTGATTAATAATTTTCGCGGTCAGGCTCAATATGCTTTACCACCAATTGAAATTCGCCGACCAGGGGAGTCAGCGTTTTGGAATTATGATGACAAGTATTCAGGGGTCACTCAAGAAATTTGTCCTGGCAATTTTACTGCTGAAGAAAAAAAACAAATGGAGGATATAGCGGTTATGGTCCATGATTATCTAGATTTGCGCCACTATTCACGAACAGACTTCATCCTTTCTCCGAGAGGAATCTATGTGTTAGAGACAAACACTTTACCAGGTTTGACTCCGAACTCTACTTTGCCGAAAGCTTTGGAAGCGGTCGGGTGTTCCTATTCAGATTTTCTTGATCATTTGATTGTCTTAGCCTTAAATAAGTAACTATATGAGAAAAATTGAAACTTTGGATAATGAGCCAGCTTGGAATGAAATTTCCCTAGAGGAGAAAAAGCAATTAGCGGAATATTTAGAATATACAGACACTGGAGCAGTCGCAGATCTATCTTTTGAAGAATTAGAAATACAAAAAATTAGATTGGAAGGAGAAATTAAAGAAATTTTGGAGGAAATTAAGAAGTTAGATAAAACAGAAGCTGAAGGTGTTAAAATGAGAGTTGCTTATCTAGAAGAGGTTAGTAATATTATGGCTAAATTATTAGGCACCGGTCAGATTATCAGATTAGAACTCAGACAATAATATGGATATTAAACAAGCCGCTCTCGATTTTCACCTTAAACTCAAAGGCAAAATAGAAATAACTGTTAAAGCTAAGGTGGACACCAGGGAAGAGTTAAGTTTGGCTTACACTCCTGGTGTGGCTGAGCCTTGTAAAGAGATTGCTGCTGATCCGACCAAGGTCTGGGATTATACAGGTAAAGGGAACTTGGTGGCTGTGGTGACCGATGGTACAGCAGTGCTAGGTTTGGGTGATATTGGCCCAGAAGCGGCTATCCCAGTGATGGAAGGTAAAGCCTTGTTATTTAAAGAATTTGCTGGAATCGATGCGATGCCGATTTGTTTAAGAACTAAAAACGTTGATGAGATTGTCATGATTGTGAAAGCTTTGGAACCAACTTTTGGAGGAATAAATTTAGAGGATATTAGCGCCCCCCGTTGCTTTGAAGTTGAAGAGAGATTAAAGGCCGATATGAATATTCCAGTTTTTCATGACGATCAACATGGAACAGCGGTAGTTGTTTTGGCTGGTTTAATTAATGCTGTTAAGGTATCAGGTAAAGATCTAACTACTTTAAAGGTGGTGATGAGTGGCTCTGGAGCAGCTGGGACGGCGATCGCTAAAATTTTGTACTCTCAGGGAGTTAAAGATGTGGTTATGCTTGACCGTCATGGTGTTATTTCATCAAAAAGAGAAGACTTAAATGAAGCCAAGAAAAACCTCTTATCTTTTACTAATCCAACTGATATAACTGGTGACTTTAACGAAGCTTTGGTTGGTCGAGATGTTTTTATTGGAGTCAGCGGTCCGGGTGTTCTAACTGCGGATCATGTCAAATCAATGGCTGATAAACCAATTATTTTTGCCTTAGCAAATCCTACGCCCGAAATTATGCCAGACGAGGCTAAACAGGCAGGGGCTTATGTGGTGGCCACTGGTCGGAGTGATTTCCCTAATCAGATTAACAATGTCCTGGCCTTCCCGGGGATTTTTAGAGGCGCTCTTGATGCTCGAGCGAGGGCTATCACTGAACCAATGAAACTAGCCGCCGCTCATGCTTTGGCGGATTATGTAGTTGATCCAACTCCTGATAAAATCATTCCTGACCCACTAGATAAAAAAGTAACCGAAAAGGTGGCAGAAGCTGTAAGATTGGCCGTCTAGGTTGCTCGTTTTTGACGTTTACTACAAGCTAATTTTTCGGTATGATTGTAAGAATGAAAAAAAAGGTTAATCGTCTCTTAGTGGTTGCCACTTTTCTGGTCGGCGTCGTAGTCGTGGTGGTGGCTTTTTCCTTTAACCAAGATTCACAAATTGTGACCCTTAATACCAATCTTGATCTGGTAAAGGGGGAGATCAAAGATGATCCTGTTGATAAAGAATTTGATTTATTTTTTGATAATTTACCCCTTAACCAAGTACAGGATCTTATTATTGATAATGTGGCTAGTGTAAATAACGCCATTAACCCTAGTATTAAATATGTTCACATCACACAGGGTTTGCGAAAGGAGCAAGTAGCAGAAAGATTTGGAAAGGTTTTAGATTGGCCTCAGACAGAGATGGATCAGTTTGCTAACGCTGACCACCCAAACGGTCTACCTAATAGTGAGGGGTATTATTATCCTGGCACATATGCTGTTTACAAGGGAGAGAATAGTGCTTCGGCGAGTAAAAAAATGTTTGATCGCTTTGAAGAGGAAGTTACCAGTAGGTATGGTACCTCTACGGCTAAAATAATAAATATCAATACTGCCTTAAAAATAGCCTCATTAATTGAAAGAGAGGCGGCTGGGAAACACGATATGCGCCTGATCTCTGGCATTATCTGGAATAGAGTATTTTCTGGGATGAATTTGGAAATTGATGCTACTTTACAGTATGCAAAAGGCACCGAAGAAAACGGCTGGTGGCCAATGGTTTATTCAAAAGATAAATACATTGATTCTCCTTACAATACTTATAAACACTCCGGCTTCCCACCCACTGCTATTTCTAACCCTGGTTTAGCCTCAGTTTACGCGGCTTTGAATCCTCAAAAGACTGATTGTATTTTTTATCTACACGATACCCGCCGACAAATTCACTGCACTAAGACATATGCAGCTCATAAGAAAAATATTGAAAAATATTACTAGACTAGACCAGAGTTCTTGAGATTTTTACCAACCAAACATCTTACCTACTTCTTCAGGTAGTTCTCGCTTACGAGCCACTTTAATTTCGCCATTAACAGCAATTAATTTAGCTGGACTAGATAATAGACAGTGATGACTGGCGAGAGAGTCTTGGTAGGCACCAGTGTCTAAGATGGCGATATAAAGATTTTCAGTACTTTCCAGGTCTGGCAAAATAACTTGAGTACCACCAGCGGTATATTTGTCGTCACTGTCACAAGATGAACCAGCCAACCAACATCTTTTTAGTTTGCGGGTATTTAGAGCATTTACAGGGACGATTTGCCATCGTTGGTGAATAGCCCAACTATCTATTAAGTCGTTCATAAAACTACCATCAATGACATACCAGCGCTTGTTACTCTTAGTATCAATAGTTTTTTCCGCTAAAATTTTATAAGTGGTAATCTGAGCCGGACCTGAAACGTAACGACCCCATTCGGTAATTAAGTTTGGATGTTTGATGCCTAATTTATCAGAGTGACTTTTGGCGGTTTTTACTATTCTCTGGATTAAGTTTCTAATATGGTAAGTTCTTTTTTTATCGTAAGGAATACCTGCACCACCGCCGATGTCGAGAGTATCCAGGGAAGGATTTTTTTCTTGGAGGGTTTTATAAACTTGGAGGGCTCTTTTTAGGGGAGCGATAAAACCGTCAATTGATTCTACTTGGCTTGAAATATGATAATGCAAAATGGTTAGATTTCTAACTTTGCCGATTTTGAATAATTCGTCTTCAGTGAAACCGAAGCGGTTGAATTTTTTGTCCCAATGGCTCTTAACTTTCACACTTAAGTTAACCCTAATACCAACTGGGCCTAAAAATTTCTTCATACGTTCAAGTTCGACGTAATCTTCGATAATTGGGACAACACTAACCCCTTTCTTGTATAGCTCCTCAATCAAATCCATGTACTGAGTGGTTTTTGGACCATTACAGATAATTCTAATATTGTCGTCAAAGTGATCTTTTTCGATCATTTTTTTGACCAAAAAAAGTTCGTTGGCTGAAGAGACATCCAAGTTGGCGCCTTCGGCAATGGCCGGTAAAACAAATTCCCGGTTTTGGTTGACCTTCATTGGGTAGTGGTAATGATATCGTCCTTTGTAACCCAAAATTTTAATATAGGCGTTGAAAGTATCAATCAAGTCTCTAACCCTGTTTTCAATCACAGTCGGGAAGACAATCTCGGTGGAAGTACCGTATTTTTTTAGAATATTATGGATATTGTACTGGTAGTTACCCTCACGAATAATAAGCTCACCCTCTTCATTTATATCAAAGGAGGCGGTATTGAAATCATCCATGCCAAGTTTCCAGAACTTTTTATAGCCGTTCTTGGTGGTCTTTTTATAAGAACCCCGATTGGTTTTTGGGGTTTTGGTAGCTTTAGTTAACATTATCTCTTAATTATACACTTTTATATATAAATGTCAAGTTTTTAGGTGTTGATAGGTTGATAACAAAGGGTTAAATTCCTAATCGTTTAGTTTATTGGATTGATTGTAGTAGTCCCTAGGTCTAAACCTGACTCAAGGTGGAGGTCTTCAGGGTGGTGGTTTTCTTCGTCACCGTGAGCATGTGGTGTCAAAGATAAAACTAAAGCCATTAGGGCTATTCCGACCAAGAAACAGATAATGTGGGTAATATGATGGATTCTTTTTTCCGAATGTCTGACAGAGTGAGGAATAAGGTCAAAAAAGACAACTAGTAAAAATACCCCAGCTGAAATTCCTAGGAGAGGAACTTCTAGTATCTCGAATTTTTCTAGTAAGAAAAAAGATCCCAAGGAACCAATCAAGATGGTGGATGACACGGCGAAATTTACTAAAAGAGCTTTTTTAACCGAATATCCAGATTGTCTCATAACAAAAAACTCTGACATTTCCTGGATTACTTCATGGAAAAAAATACTAATGGTTGTGATTACTCCCAGTGCAGGGTTAACAGCAAAAGAACTTACTAGTAATATACCGTCAGCGATATTGTGAATGGCGTCTCCTATAATAATTCTTTTAACATCAAGTTGAGAGTGGGGATGACTTTCACCTGACTTGTCATGGTGGTGGTGGAAAGAGGGAAGTAGTTTAAATAATCCATAGATACCCACCAAACCAACCACAATCCAACCAAGACCGGTGGCGATAGTGGTAGAGTGTTCGAGAGTCTCAGAGGTTAGTTGAAAAGAGATAACTAAAAATACCCCAGCTGATAGACTAACCAGGTATCTTAGATTTTTTTCAATAAAGTCACCTAAACTTTTCCAAAGTAAAATTACTCCAACCAGGGAGGCGGTCATCACAACGAAAGAGGCTAACAGAATATAAAGCATGTTTATGATTTATTCTTTTAAAATTTGATTAATTACAATTGCGAATGATTCGCATTTATGTTAGCCTAATCAGATGGAAAAAGCAACTGTTGATCAAATACTTAAACAATACGGACTAAAAATAACCACCGCTAGAAGGTTGGTCATTGCTAGTCTGCAGATTATAAGTAAGCCGGTGACGGCTGAGGAGTTGCAAAAAATTGTAGGTCAAGAGGTGGATCCAGCTACTACCTATCGAGTCTTACAAAAACTAGTTGAAAAGGGAGTTGTCTATCAAACTGATTTTCGAGATAGAAAAGCTTACTACGAATATCAAGGTAAACATCACCATCATGTGGTGTGTACAAAATGTGGCACAAAAGAAGAAACGGATATTTGTATTGACACTAAAAAGGTTAGTAAAAACCTTAAGAACTTCGCTCGTCTTAATAGTCATATACTGGAATTTTTTGGGGTATGTAATAAGTGTTCAAGCTGTTAATATATAAAATATGATGGCTCCCAATAGATTTTTAATTAAGCAGGCTTTTAGAGGTGCTGTTGTAACTAGTTTCTTTTTTGGTCTGTTAATTTTAGGGTTTTGGTTAATACCAACCGTTAGTAGTGCTCAAGAATTGCACCTTGATTATCAAGGAACTTATCGAGGCAAAGTCATAGAGATTCTTGCTGAAGAGTGGAGAGAGATTCCTGGAACTGAAACTGATCACTTATATCAGACTATTAAAGCGGAAATACTTGATGGTCCTCAAGTGGGAAAAATTTTAACAATTGAAAATGATTACCTAGAATTAGATAAAGGGAATAAATTTTATTTTAATTACAATATCGACCTAGGTGGTCAAGAGACTTACGGGATAGTAAACATTGACCGTCGGGATTCTCTAATCTTACTAACTACCATCTTTATTTTAGCGGTGGTGGTTTTTGGTGGTTGGCAGGGAGTGAGGGCCTTGTTTGCTTTGGTGGGTAGTTTTTTTGTGATTGTTTTTATTTTAATGCCAGGGTTGCTAAATGGGTGGAACCCACTGTTGGCTAGTTTTTTGGTGGCCTCAGGGATTCTTTTTGCGGCTATCTTTTTTACTCATGGATTCAATCGAGAATCAGCGGTAGCGTATGGAGGGACAATGATAGCCGTTTTACTTACTGGAATTTTTGCTATCTTAGCTGTTCACTGGACGGACTTGTCTGGTTTTGCCGCTGAAGAATCTGTCTACCTGAATTTTAACACTCAAGGTTCTTTGGATTTTACAGCTCTACTTTTAGGGGCAATTATTATTGGAGTGCTGGGAGTGCTGGATGATATTGCAGTGACTCAAGCCGCGGTGGTAACAGAATTATTTAATAGTAATCCCAAAATAACTAGACAAGAGGCTTATAAACGAGCTTTGCGAGTTGGTCGTGAACATGTGGGGGCGCTGGTTAATACTCTCGTCTTGGCTTATACCGGAGCGGCCTTACCACTACTCTTATATTTTTATTTATCGCCGGTTAGTTTTGGGGCGACTGTAAACTCTGAAATATTTGCAACGGAGATTGTCCGAATGATTGTTGGGAGTATCGGTTTAATTATGACTGTCCCAATCGTGACTCTATTGGCTGTTATCTATCTTAAAGATTACAAACCTAAAGATGGAAAGACTCATAGTCATCACTAGACTAATTATAGTAAACTAAATAAATGGAAATTTTTCTTTACGGACTTATAATCACATTTGGAGTGTTGTCGTATGTTGTTGGAGTGTGGCAAATGCTTAAGAACAAATATTTACCGAGCACTTTCAGTCGAGTGATTTGGGTACTGCTTTCAATTAATAGTTTTGCTGGGGTAATTTTGAGCAATAGCAGTACATCCTCTATTCTCTTGGGGTTGATCTTTTTGTCTGGGAATATTGCTATCTGCATTGTTAGTTTCTGGAAGGGGATAAAAACGATTGGAAAACTTGAATATTATTGTCTTGTATTACTTTTATTAAGCGGTCTTATCTGGATTTTTTTTGATGCTCCGTTGGTAAATCTAATAATAAGTCTTTCTGCTCATTTTATTGGAGGTATTCCGACTTACAAGAAAGTGTGGATTGATCCAACAAGCGAGAGTTTTGGGTTCTGGTCACTGTTCTTTTTTGCCAGTCTTCTCAGTGTGTTTGTTGCTGACACAACTTCACTGAAAACCATCTTGTTCCCAATTTACTTTGTTATTTTTGATGGCGCCATGTCCTTACTTACTTTAAGAAAAAAGAACCTCTAGATAAATTTTCTTTTTACCCGTTTGCATATAATAAAATATCAATTATAAATATGGAGTAAGGATTAAGATTTATGTTCTTTGTGGTCACGAGTATTTTGAGCTTCGTCAAACTCAAAATCTCGCTACCCCGCCTCGTGTTTTCGTTTGCTAACGAAACATCACTCCGGCTTCCACTACACGAAAAAACCTCCAGCGGTGGAGGTTTTTTCTGTTCAGTGGACCCTAGCGGATTCGAACCGCTCACCTCCGAGGTGCAAGCTCGGCGCTCTACCAAATGAGCTAAGGGCCCTTACAAACTAAGCACTAAGAGATAATATCTAAAAAATACTTAAAAGGCAATCACATCTTTTGTTTACAACCACACCAAGGGCAAAACCAATCTTTTTTATTTTTAGGGCAATCACCAATTGACCACCATTTTTGGCATAAGCCACAACGAAAATGGTTTAACTGTTCAAGACTTTTTTGGCCCTTTATTTCTGTCTTTTTTGGTTGGTTTTTTTGGCCGGTTTCCATTTTTGGTGAGACTTGGTCCTATCTATCCACCAAGGGTCCTTGTCATCGTGCCACCAGTCGTCTGGGTGGGTAGAGAGTAAGAGTTTAGCAATCTCCTTACCAGCTGGTGTTTTCATGCGTTTGGAAGCATCTAGAGCCCAACTTTTAGCCTTGGCGTTACCTTTAGTTTCTTCTTCCCGCATGGTGGCCAGCCATTCTAAATTGTCTGCATCTTTAACAAGCCTAGCTTCCAAAGTTTCTTTAGCTTGTTCTTCCAAATAAGCTTGTTCGATTTCTTTACCGAAAGGGACACTGACAGCGATATCTTTAACGGCGTTGCCCTCCGCCAACCGACCATAACGCTGGTGAACATAGTTAAGGTCGGAAACTCGACCCTCACCGATATCATGGACAAGAGCCATGAAAATAACTTTATGTTTATCGGCTTTAGGAGTTAGATAGCACAAAGCATAAGCGATCATGGTGGTACGGAAAAGATGTTCAGCCACTGATTGTTTGCCACTACCAAGGAACCACAGACCAGAGCGAGGTGTTTTTTGATGAATTCCCATTTCGTAAACAAAGTGGGTGATTTGCTGGAGGTCTTTCTTAGTCATTGAGACTAGTATAGTTAAGTTTTTAGCAAAATGCATCTACCGGTAAAACTGGTGAGGTAATTTGAAAAAGATAAAGGGCGCCGACTGTCTACGACAGTCGGCGCCCCATGGGTTCAAGAATAGTTTACTGCGTGACTGCTTCGGCCGGCTGTTCAGTCGGCCGGTTCAGTAGGTGGCCAAATACGGCCGCCGCGCCCTCGAGGTTGTTCCCACCACCGGCGCCGTTGTTGACGACGACATCGGGCACGAATTTCTTTGCGTTTTCGATGGCGCTAGTCAACAGCTCCGGATTTTTTTCCATGATTTCCGTGATGGCCTTGAGGCCCTGCTGGAACATCTGGAGTTGGGCGGTCATTTCCTTGCCGAGTACTTCCGCTTGGGCCTGTTGGCCTTCGGCGAGAGCGAGCAAGTAGGCCTGTTCGCCTTTGGCTTCCGTTTCCCGGGCTTGCGCACGGTTTTCGGCGGCTTTGGCGAGGATTTCGGCCTTGACCAGTTCGGGTTGCTGTTCGGCAGTCGCCCGGGCGTTTTCCGTGGCCTGACGCTGGGTCTGAGCCATTTCTTCCTGGACCCAAGCCTTCATCAGCTGCTGGGCCAGCTGTTCACGCTTGCGCGCGATCAGGAGCTCGGACGGGATGGAGGACTCTGACAAGAGGACTTCCATCACCATCACACCTTCTTTTTCCGCTTCGGTGCGGGCGCGCTGTTCCATTGCTTCCTCCAGGGAGGGGCGATTTTCCAGCAAGTCCATCACCTTGACGGGGCGGAATTCGTGAACGAGTTCAGTCTTGGGCTCACCTGTTTTCTCGTCGATGATCGGCTTGCCGTCGGTGCCGAGTACTGCCCGCTGTTGCTTGAAGGGGATTTGGGCCCCACCCAGCACATCACGGACAACCGAGCGGATGACCGGGGTCACCACGCGGTTTTCGATGATTTCAGAGGTGTTGTCTCCGGTCAGGCCGAGGGCTGCTGCCACAAAGGGTGCGCGGTCTGGGCTGATTTGCACCATCACACGGAGCTCCTGTGGGACGTCCCAGCCTTCTGGCTTGGCAAAGATGGCTGTGTCGGCCGCTTCTGGAACGGGCTGGATTTCCTTTTCCGCCAGTTTCTCGACGATCTTGCCTTGGTCGTCGACCGATACATCTACGGTCCGGCGAGTGTACCCGCCTTTGTACTCATACACCTGCGCTATGGTGGGCACGTGTGTAATTTTGTACGCGGCCGTATTGATGTAGTAGAGTCCGTTGGGAAGTGGCTCTTCCCACACACCGATAGCACCGACCGGTACCAGGAGAGCCTTGGCTCGCCCGATGGGGAGTGTTTGGTCGCCGAGCACTTTCAAGGTTCCATCCTTGGGTGCTTCGCGCTTAAACGCTCCGAAGTCAACCGCCGCGAGGACCGACGACTTGACGACACCGACCGTGCCCTGCTCAATGCGCGTCGCCGGGATGATTTCCGGTTTTGCCCACAAGTGGGGGTTGATGGTGTACATACCGGGTGTGAGAACCGTTGTCTGCGGTCCGCGTTGCCCTTTGCCTTCCGTGAGGAAGTGGGTGGCATCGTTGGCCATCAGCATCTTCTCGGCGTCCGTCCAAGGCTGGGCGAAAGCTGACCCTCCGGTAATGTGAGCTCCGTCCTTGGCGGACATGAGTGCACATTGGCCGTTGGGCACATTGAGTACTTCCTCGTAGTCGACCTTGTGGGTCAACGTGAGGAACATCTCAAAGTGAAAGCCTGGGGTCAGGATCCGCGCTTGCGGACCGAGCTCCCCAGCCAAGGCGACGATGCGTCCCGGGGGGAGTGACTTGCCGAGGTAGACCCGGTTGAGGGTCATGATCTCCCCGGCGGGCACCCATACCATACTGGTGCCGATGAAGGCCCAGAACATGACGAGGGCGGCCACCGGGTACAGAACCCGGCTGCCGATGCGCATGTACCGCGTTTCTTCCGCTTCGCGCTCGGGATCGGTTGCCATTTTTCGCAGGAACTTTGCTCCCACGATCAAGGCGATGGCCGCCAGGGCCTTCAAGGTGAACCAAAACATTCTAACTTCTCCTTAACAGTGTCCGGCTTTTCAGGCTCGGACTGGATTGCTTGGACAAACTCGATACAAACCGTATCTAATTCGCCAAGGGTTTAAAAAAGCCTTACCTAAAGCCTCTTTAAACCCTTGGCGAAAAACTATTCTTGAATTATTAAAGATCAAATTATTATGGGGATAATTACTATCACATTTAAAATAAAAAGTCAATAGTTTAGGTTTGGGATGGGGCGTACAGATATTAAAGGTTTTTAAAAAAACTCTATTGATGACCAGAAATAAACTTTCTAAGTGGGGCGTGTCTTGGTGGAAATTTTGTAGTAATACTAGTGAAAAGTTTTATTTTTAAGTGGTCAGAAACAAAGCAAAAATTAAACCCCCGGCCGGTTTTGGCGCGGGGGGGTAGCGGGGGCGTAGATTGTCCCGCGGTTGGTTGTTTTTGTTACTCGCAGATACACCCACCCATCCTTGATAACAAGCTGTTCAGGGTAGTCAACTCTGACGGCGACGGTGTTGCCGGCGGGTTGGGCGTGATCTGTGGTGATGACCACTGTCAAAACCTCCTGGTCTAGAACTTTGAGGGTAGGCACATCAACGATTTTGTACCAACCTTCGTCCGTTTGTTCTCCTACTAAGGTGGCACAGCCACCAAGGTTGATTAGTATGACAAAACAAGTAAGTAGAGTTCTCACTGACCTTCTCCTCTCTATAGTTTTAAGGTCCTATATTATTTTAACATAATTATTTGTATTTGTCCATTCAAATTAGATTGGTGAGAAGGGGCACAAGGTGGGATTGGAATTGTAAGAAAAGAAAACCGCCCTCCAACGGTCTTCGTTGAGGACGGATTATGGTTTACGAACCACTAACCACAAAAGGCGATGGGGTTGCGGACCTACTGGCGTCGGCGCTAAGTCATTTTCCAGACGAGATTCCAGAACTTCCCAGTCACGGTACTGCCCGCAAATTTCTTCTTCTCGGAAAAACATGGGCGGATAGACATTGTGAATTTGTCTAATTACGCTTGCGCATTCGCTATCTAAATGAATATGGAGAAGATGTACCCCTCCCGAGACAGTGTGGTCCCGGCACCGATCAACGAGTTCTCTCCATTTCTCGACTGAGAAATAGTGAGACAAGTTGAAAAGCGTAATCGCATCGTATTGACGGGTTAAGTCAGTCACTCCCACATCCGCAACCCGTGCTTCAACAGAACCCTCTGGATAGAAACGTTTCCAAAAGGTAGCCACCTTTTGAAGATGTTCAACTGCTACACTCGACAAATCGAAAGCGTCTGCGTGCCAACCATGCCGTGCAAACCACAAAGCGTGTTGTCCTCGCCCCGAGCCAAGATCGAGTACTCGACCTTTCTTTCCATTGAAATAAGGGCCGAATGTCTCCAGTTGAGGTAAGATAGAAGCGCTTTCGTGGTCCTCTAAAGACTTTCGCCAATGGTCGTCAAAGAAGTTGGTTAGGTTAGGATCCACGACACACCTCCCTATATTTTCCCAAAAATCTCTATTAGTAGTTACTTGTTCGCTACCAATTAATCTTCACTTCTTTTACTTTTATATAATAAATATATAACTTAGTCAATACAGTGGACCTTAGCGGACTCGAACCGCTCGCCTCATCCATGCCATGGATGCGCTCTACCAGATGAGCTAAAGGCCCTTAACATTGAAAATCTATCATTTTTTTGCTACTGTTTCAATCATGATTAAAGATTTTTTAATGCGTAAAATGCTAAAAAGCCAGGGTGTACCCGAAGGGCAGATTGATCAACTCTTAAATATTATAAATAAAAATCCAGAGTTATTTAAAAAAATAGCTGAAGAAGTTCAGGTTAAAGTAAAGGGAGGAAAACCACAGATGGAGGCTACGATGGAAGTAATGAAAAATTACGAAGCTGAACTTAAAAAATTAGTCTAATGGGATTATCGATCGGAATTGTCGGGTTACCAAACGTTGGAAAATCGACGCTGTTTAATGCGCTGACTAAAAAAAGTGTCCCAGCGGAGAATTATCCGTTTTGTACTATTGATCCGTCAGTAGGTGTGGTCGCTGTACCAGATGAAAGGCTTTACAAACTAGCTGAGTTTTCTAAATCAGCCAAAACAGTGCCGGCGGCGGTTGAGTTTGTTGATATTGCTGGTCTGGTCAAAGGCGCTTCGGAAGGTGAAGGTCTGGGAAATCAATTTCTTCAACATATTCGCGAGGTAGATGCTATTGCCCAAGTGGTACGGATATTTGAAGATGGGAATATTACTCACGTGTCTGGAAAAGTCGATCCGATGTCTGATGTGGAGACTATCAACCTAGAACTCATTTTAGCTGATTTACAAACCATTACTAAACGACTAGGTAATATCAGTCGAGAAGTAAAAAGGGGTGATAAAGAAGCCGTGGCTGAAAATATTGTTTTAGAAAAAATTAAATCAGCCTTAGAAGCTGGTCAGCTAGCCTCGGCTGTCTCTTTAGATGACAAAGAGGAAATTTATCGACGCAATATGCATTTATTGTCGGCTAAACCGATTATGTATGTTTTGAACCAGAAATCTGGTTCACCTCAAGCAGATACAGCTCGGTTTGAAGAATTTTTAAAAACATCTGGAGCGAAATTTGTGACCGTCGATGCCAGAATTGAACACGAATTGTCAGAGTTGGAAGCGGGGGACAAAGAAGAATTCAAACAAGAGTTGGGTGTAGAAAATGATGGGGTTAATGATTTGATTAAAACTAGTTATGACCTTTTAGGTCTGATGAGTTATTTTACGACCGGTGCAGACGAAACACGTGGTTGGACTATTAAGAAAAATTCGACCGCCCCAGTGGCTGGTATGGCAATCCATACTGATTTTAAAGATAAGTTTATTCGCGCGGAGGTGGTCAATTGGCAGAAACTTTTAGAAGCTGGATCGATGGGTAAAGCGCGAGAACTTGGTCTGGTTCGCACTGAAGGTAAAGAATATATTGTCCAAGACGGTGATTGTGTCGAGTTTAAAATCTAGATAAAGGAAAAACCACAAAAATTTCAGGGTTTGAATAGATCGTTCGCTCGCCGCTACTAAACCTCCCTTTATTTTTGTGGTGGTCCATCCTGTCACTCCTAATAGAGAGAGGGTGAGTTGACCAGTCTTTCACCCCGAATATTTGTACGTTACCATCTTTTCATGGACCCTACAAACCTTAGTGATAATTTTATTTTTCTGTTAATTGTGGTATAGTGCGAATTATGAAAAATACACACATCCTCAAGTGGGCACTTATTTTAGGAATTATTATTGTGCTTAATCTCTTTGTGAATTTCTCCATTGCTTTAGTTTATGACGCTCCTGTTTGGGATAAATTTTGTCCACAACAACAAGTAACAGTACCTCCAGATACTCAGGAAAAATGTGTGGCGATTGGTGGTGGTTGGACAGAAAACATTAATTACAACCAAGCGATAACCAAACCAGTACCAGCTGACTTCAAAGAACCAAAAGGTTACTGTGATCCAAACTTTACTTGCCAGAAAACATACACTGAAGCCAATAGTCTTTATAATCGAAATGTTTTTATTATTTTGGTGATTGCTGGGGTGGCTGCTTTAGGGGTTGGTTTTGCTTTAGGTTCTTACCCGGCTGTTTCTCTCGGTCTATCATTTGGTGGGGTGTTGTCATTTATTGTGGCTACTATCCGCTACTGGTCTGATATGGACGACTACTTACGAGTTATTATCCTAGGTTTGGCTCTGATAGCCCTAATTTGGTTGGGTATTAAAAAGATCAAAGAATAAATTAAATTATGGCCGTTCCGAAAAAGCTCACAGAGTACGACCACAAAAAGATTGAAAAAAAGTGGCAAACCACTTGGACGAAAACTGGTCTCTACAAAACTGAAGAAACTTCTAAAAAACCAAAGTGTTATGTTCTTGATATGTTTCCTTATCCATCGGGAGAAGGTCTACATGTAGGTCATCCAAAAGGTTATATAGCAACTGATATTTATTCTCGTTTTAAAAGAATGAATGGTTTTAATGTTTTGCATCCGATGGGTTGGGATGCTTTTGGGTTACCGGCGGAAAATTATGCTATTAAAAACAAAGTCCACCCTAAATTAGCGGTTACCAAAAATATTAAACGGTACAAAGAACAGTTGTCGATGATTGGTTTCAATTATGATTGGAAGCGAGAAATCGATACAACCGACCCTGAATATTACAAATGGACTCAATGGATTTTTTTACAGTTATACAAAAAAGGTTTAGCTTATGAATCTTTTGAACCAATCAATTGGTGTCCATCTTGTCAGACAGGCTTAGCTAACGAAGACGTAGAAGATGGAAAGTGTGAGCGTTGTAGTACGGTAGTAGAAAAAAAGCCAATGCGCCAGTGGGTGCTGAAAATTACCAAATACGCTGATCGTTTACTGAAAGACTTGGAAACTTTAGATTGGCCAAATTCAATCAAAGAATCTCAGAAAAATTGGATTGGTAAAAGTGAGGGGGCGTTAATAAAATTTCCTCTAGCTGGTATTACTGGTGAAGCGGATGGTAAATATTCAGTAGAAGTCTTTACTACCAGACCAGATACTATTTTTGGTGTGACTTTTGTGGCTATTGCTCCAGAGTTGGCTAAAAAATGGCAAGAGATGGGTTGGCAGACTGAAGACAAAGTAAAAAAATACATTGACCAAGTTTTGATTGATCGGGCTAAAACTACCTTCAAAGATAACCCAGAGAAGACGGGTATTTTCGCTGGTGTCTACGCGATCAATCCAGCCAATCAAGAAAAAGTGCCAGTTTGGATTACTAATTACGTGTTAGGTGACGTTGGGACTGGAGCGATTATGGCTGTGCCTGCCCACGATGAACGAGATTTTGAGTTTGCTAAAAAATATTTGTTACCTGTACAGCAGGTAGTAGTTCCAGTACGGATAGACAAAAAGAACCCACCACAGAGTGGTAAAAAAAATGTTGAAAGAAAAACCATTCATGCGTTGGTTGTTAACCCAAAAACAGGGAAACTTCTATGTCTTAAGTGGAAAAATTTTCCATGGACTGGTTTTGTGGTTGGTGGTGTAGATGAAGGAGAAGATATTGTGATCGCTGCTCGACGAGAAGTTCTTGAAGAGACGGGTTATAAAAATTTAAAATTAGTTCGTACTTTAGGAGGCTTGGTGCGTGGAGAATATTTTGCAGCTCACAAAGATGAAAACAGGATTGCCCTTTCTAATGCAATTTTATTTGAACTTCAAAACGAAGATCGTGAGCCTGTTTCTGATGAGGAGAGTGATAAACACGAGGTGGTGTGGCTTGATCCAAAAACCATAAATCAAGATAATTTTACTTGCGCGGAATTAGATTTGTGGTTTGCGCGTATAAATAATGAAAATGAAGCTTACTCTGGTTCAGGTGTATTGGTTAACTCTGGAAAATTCACTGGTTTGGAATCCGAGAAGTCTGTAAAAGATATTGTAAAAGCAGTAGGTGGAAAATTAACTTCTACCTACAAACTAAAAGATTGGGTTTTTTCTCGACAGCGTTATTGGGGTGAGCCAATCCCGGTTATTCACTGTGGTAAGTGTGGGGTCGTTCCTGTTCCAGAGAAAGATTTACCGGTCAAATTACCAGAGGTAAAAAGTTATGCGCCAACTGGGACTGGTGAATCACCGCTCGCTGATATTGCTAAGTGGGTGAATACTAAATGTCCGACTTGTAAGGGTCCAGCTAAACGAGAGACTAATACTATGCCTCAATGGGCCGGTTCTTCTTGGTATTATTTGCGGTTTATGGATCCTAAAAATAAAAAAACATTAGTTGATCCTAAAAAGGAAAAATACTGGGCACCAGTCGATATGTATGTTGGTGGTTCAGAACACGCGACCAGACACCTGATCTATGCTCGTTTTTGGCATAAGTTTTTATATGACATCAAAACAGTCTCAACTAAGGAGCCATTTAAGCGAATTGGTAAAAATTTAGGTTTAATCTTGGGCGCTGATGGCCGCAAAATGAGTAAACGTTGGGGGAATGTTATCAACCCGGATGATGTGATCAAACTTTATGGAGCTGACACTCTCCGTTTGTATGAAATGTTCATGGGACCTTTTGATCAAGAAATTGCTTGGAATACAGATAGTATGATTGGCAGTCGGAGGTTCCTAGAAAAGGTTTGGCGTCTGCAATCTAAGGTTACAACTAAAACTACCTTGCCTGAAGCTACTGAAATTCTACTAAATCAAACTATTAAAAAAGTTGAAGCAGATATTGAGTCATTTAACTTTAATACTGCTGTTTCAACTCTAATGATCTTAGTTAATAATTTGGAGACTTTGGAGTTAGTGCCAGTGTCAGCTTACCAAACCCTACTTTTACTACTGGCCCCCTTTTCACCCCATGTCGCCGACGAGCTGTGGGGGTCTACTGGTAACAAGAAATCAATTCACTTAGCTGGCTGGCCAAAATATAATAAACGTAAGTTAGTATCTGATTTAGTGACTATTGTGGTGCAAGTTAATAGCAAGGTTCGTGATACTTTTGAAGCCAAAAGGGGATTAAGTCAGATTGAAATTGAAAAGCTGGCTATTAGCCGTGAGAGTGTTCAGAAATGGTTAACTGGTGAAGAATTTAAGAAGGTTATTTTTGTGCCAGATAAGCTTATCAACATAGTAGTCTAGGTCCTACCCTTGACGTCTTTAATTAAAAATGCTACAAATATAATATTATGCCAAAAGGGAATTCTAAAGATTTAATCACTTTTAAACCCAAAGAGGTCGGTAAGAAGCTCTTGGGCCTTTTACCAGAACGAGCCAGAGATATCCTGACTAAGCGTTATGGTTTGGGAAAAAGTGCTGAACACCTAACTCTTGAAGCGATTGGTGGAGAGTACGGTATCACTCGAGAAAGAGTACGTCAGATTGAAAATTTTGCTTTAAACGGCATCAAAAAATCTGCTGATTTTTCTAAATTTGAACCTATTTTTACTGAATTAAAACAAGTAATGAATGATTTTGGTGGGGTGGTTCATGAATTAGAATTTTTGAATGCCTTAGCTAAAGATAAGAGTTCCCAAAACCACATCCACTTCTTACTGGTTATATCAGAAGCTTTCACTAAACTTAAAGAAGATGAGGATTTTCATCACCGTTGGACCACTGATAAGAATTTTGCTACTCGTATCCACAAGTCACTAACCAACTTGTGTACCAACTTATCAGAAAAAGATCTGGTTTCAGAAACCCAATTGTTGGATTCTTTCTTGGTAGAACTTAAAGAAATTGCTGATACCGCTCGGGGCCGTGAAAAAGAAATGGCTCGTCGTTGGATCACCCTATCTAAAAGTCTAAATCAAAACCCATTAGGTGAATGGGGTTTGTCAAAATCACCAAACGTTCGCATGCGAGGTATTCGTGACTACGCCTTCTTGGTTTTACGACAACATGGCTCACCAATGCACTTCAATGAAGTAGCAAAAGGGATTGAAAAATTATTTGGTAAGATTGCTCACCCAGCCACTTGTCACAATGAATTGATTAAAGATAAGCGTTTTGTTTTAGTAGGCCGAGGTTTGTACGCTTTAGCTGAATGGGGTTATAACCCTGGAGTAGTAGCCGACGTTGTTCGGTCTATTCTTAAAAAAGAATCACCTCTAACTAAAGATGAAATTATTGCTCGAGTGATGAAAGAGCGTTATGTTAAGGAAAATACTATCTTAGTTAATCTACAAAACCCTAAATTGTTTAAAAAAGATTCTCAAGGTCGCTACAGTATTGTTTAAACAAAAAGAGCTCAGCTAAAAAATAGCTGAGCTCTTTTTGTTATCATTTAAATCGTGTATAATTTAAATTATGTCGATTTTCTCTCTCTGGGACACCTACCTAGATTTGTTGCCTAAAATTCTGCCATTTTTCTATTATTTATCACCACTGATTTCTTGTCTGATTATTTGGCGGTTGTATCTCTACTATATTCGTTATGGGTTTGTAAAAAAGATGGATTGGGTGTTATTGGAAATAAAAATGCCTAAAGAAATATCCAAAACACCGTCTGGTATGGAGATTATTTTCTCCAACTTGCATCAAACTGGTGGTGGTAGTCTGATTGATAAATTTATCAAAGGCAAGGTCCGCTCCTGGTTTTCTTTAGAGATGTGTTCTTTTGGTGGAGATGTTAAATTCTTTGTTCGGTTAGAAAAAAAGTTTCGTGACCTATTTGAAGCAGCTGCCTATTCTCAATATCCAGAGATTGAAATTCACGAGGCGGAAGATTATGTCCACAAAATACCTTATGGGGTTGTGGAAGCTAAGTGGGATATGTGGGGAGCCGTACTAAAATTTACTAAAGCTGATCCTTATCCAATTAAGACTTATATTGATTATGGTTTAGATAAAAAAGAAAAGGACGCCTTGGTGAGTGTTGACCCTCTAACTCCAATTATTGAATTTTTAGGTTCAGTCAAACCAGGTGAACAAGTTTGGGTTCAGATACCGATTATGGCTGCTCGTGATTTAAAACAAAAACCAGGCGGTAAATGGTATGAGAAAGAAGGTTGGAAAAAAGAAGGAGAAGCCCTTGTTAACGATATTATGAAGCGTGACGCCAAAACGAAAGCCTCAAAACAGTTATCAGCTACTGGTTTTCCAATTATCCCGTCTTTATCTAAAGGAGAACAGGATGTAATTGAAGCGATTGAGCGCAGTATCTCTAAGCTTGGTTTTGAAGCTGGTATTAGGATGATTTATTTTGCTCCAGAAGGTAAAATTAATAACAACTACAAGGGAGCGATTTTGAGTATGTTTAAACAATTTAACTCCCAGAATCTGAATGGTTTTGATCGGGAATTTGATACCAGCTTTGATTATCCTTGGCAGGATTTTATGGGTCTACGTTTAGCTAAAATGAAGGCCGACTTATTTAACTCTTATCGGTTACGGAGTCTGTTTTGGATGCCTTATCCTAGTAAAACTTTTGTTTTAAACACTGAAGAATTAGCTACTCTATTTCATTTTCCGGGGGCTATTTCTCAAACTCCAACCTTTGGTCGGATTATGTCTAAGCGAGCGGAACCACCACCAAACTTACCAGTATAATCATCATGGAGTCACCTTTACCTGTGGGTAGTATTATTCCCGAATCACCTGAGACTGGTTTAAATGAAGAACCAGCTTTTTTAGCTTGGATTCCAAGATGGATTCATATTCTAACTGGAGTGGTGGTGGCCAGTACTCTTTTGTCTGGTGTCATTTACTATGTTTTGCTATCTCCTCCAGAAGATTTTGAAACTGGTGGTTATGTTCGGATTGCTAAAGGTTCTACTATTCCAGACACTGCTCAATATCTTTTCGATCGATCTTTTATTCGGTCAAGGACGGTTTTTAAGATTTTAATGCGCTCGCCGTTGGCTGATAATAAAATGGTGGCTGGTGATTATTTGTTTGATAAACCACTCTCTACTATTAGTATTACCAAACGTTTAGCCAATGGTGATTTTAATTTAAAACAGTTTAAGGTCACTATCCCAGAAGGGGTAACTGTTAAAGTGATTGCTGATATTTTAGCTGATAATGTTTCTAACTTTAATAAAACAGTATTTTATAACCTAGCCTCATCATCTGAAGGTTATTTGTTTCCAGATACTTATTTCATCTCTCCTTTAGCTAATGAGAGTGAGATTATGCAGATGATGAGGAGTAATTTTTTCAGTAAGACAACATCACTACGACCTACTATTTTACTGTCAGCTCGAGGCGAAAAAGAAATAATCACCATGGCTTCTTTGGTTGAATTGGAAGCCTCTAAATTTGAAGATCAAAAAATGGTAGCTGGTATTTTGTGGAATCGGTTTGATATTGGTATGCGGTTACAAGTAGACGCTGTTTTTCCTTATATTATTGGCAAAAATACTTTTCAAGTAACCACCAAGGACCTCCAATTTGATTCTCCTTACAACACTTACAAATACAAAGGTTTACCACCGGGGCCAATTGGTAATCCTGGTCTACAATCTATCAAGGCGGTGTTGAATCCTACCCCATCTGATTATATTTATTACCTCTCTGATCTAGAAGGAAATTTTCATTATGCGAAAACCCACGAAGAACACGTAAAAAACAAAGCAAAGTATTTACGTTAGTTTGGTCTCAAGATGACTTTTTGTTATGATAAGCAAGTTATTTTTTTAAATTTTTATTTTTAATCTAGATGAAAAAACACAATTTAGCTTTTGTTGATGTGGAAACGACCGGAACCGATCCATTTAAGCATGAAATAATTGAAATCGCCGGCATTATTGCTCGCCAAGTACCACAACCAGACCGTGGGGCCAAACTAGAAATAATCGAGGAGTTTGAATTTAAAATAAAACCAGAACATCTCGAGGTGGCTGAACCTCAGGCTTTGCGGATTAATGGTTATACGGACGCTGATTGGTTATTTGCACCGAGCTTGAAAGAAGTGATGACCGCCTTATCTCCTAAACTAAAAGATACTGTTATAGTTGGTCAAAATGTAAATTTCGACTGGAACTTTGTTAACCAAGGCTTTCTAAAATCAGATTTACCGAACCCGATGCATTATCATAAAATCGATATCATGCCGATTTTCTTCGCTCGGACTTACCATGATCCTAAAGTGCAATGGTTTAATCTGGGCTCAATTACCGAATATTTTGGCCTCAAAAATGACAAAGCTCATACCGCTTTAGCTGATATTAGAGTCACTTACGAAATTTATAAAAAGCTTTTAAATGTCTAGTCAGTTTACTTTTGGTGGGTTAGTATAGCCAACATGTCCCAAAAAGTCTTTATTGGACTAAGTGGAGGAGTAGACTCCTCGGTTTCAGCTTGCCTTCTAAAACAAGCTGGTTTTGATGTGGTAGGGGTCTTTATTAAAGTTTGGGAACCACCAGCTGAATTGTTGCCGGTTGGTTGTTCTTGGCGAGATGATAGGCGAGATGCGATGCGAGTCGCCGCCCTTTTAGATATTCCTTTTTTGTCTTTGGATTTAGAAACAGAATACAAGCAGGATGTGGTTGATTATATGATTGCTGAATATCAGGCCGGACGAACACCAAACCCTGATGTCATGTGTAATCGTCAAATTAAATTTGGTGCTTTTTATAATTGGGCTCGGGAGCAAGGGGCGGACTTTGTGGCCACTGGTCATTATGCTCAAGTGCAAAAAAATAAAGATAATATTTTTGAATTACACATGGGAGTTGATCAAAATAAGGATCAAAGTTATTTTTTATGGACTTTATCTCAAGCAGTTTTGTCTCACACCATGTTTCCGATTGGACACTTAGAAAAACCAAAGGTGCGAGAATTAGCAGGAAAGTTTAAATTGCCAAACGCTGACAAAAAAGACAGTCAGGGTCTATGTTTCGTTGGCCAAATTGATGCCAAAGAATTTTTACAAGAATTTATTGATCTTAAACCAGGACAGGTGGCTAACGAAGCTGGTGAAATAATTGGTACTCACGACGGAGTGATGTTTTATACCTTAGGTCAGCGCCAAGGATTTACGATTACCAAAAAAACTCCAAATGACGAACCTTATTTTGTGGTTGGCAAAAATGTAACAGAAAATATCCTGATTGTATCTCATCAGAAACTAAGCGGAGAGACAACTAATAATCAAGTGAGTTTGAAAGAAGTTAATTGGAACACTAACCAGGCTCCTGATATAGGAAAAACTTACCAAGTTCGTGGTCGCTATCGGCAAGCCCTTAAACCAGGTCATTTAAGTTCTCAAAATGACCTCTGGCAAGCTCGGGTTGATAATCTGGTTGAACCATTAACTCCTGGCCAGTCTTTGGTTGTCTATTCTGATACTCAATGCCTCGGTGGGGGGATTATTGACTGATAAAATAATTTTGGGTAAGCTACTCGAGGAGGTTTTTATGGCCAATAAGCTTAAAGACAAGAAATTTAAACAGCATAAACGGAAACAGAAGAAAGAGAGGAAAAAAAGAGAAGTAGACCGTCAGGACCGGGGTACCAAAAGGGACCGTCGGTCCTTTTTGTTTTTTAGTCATATTTTTGTTAGGATTCCCATATGACTAGTAACGAAATACGCCAAAGATTTTTAGATTTTTTTGCCAGACGGGAACACGTCATTTTACCTTCAGCACCTCTAGTGCCAGAAAATGATCCGTCGGTTCTTTTTAATACAGCTGGGATGCAACCCCTAGTTCCTTATTTACTTGGCCAACCACACCCCCAGGGTGTTCGCCTGGTAAACGCTCAAAAATGTGTCAGGACTGTTGATATTGATGATATTGGTGATAATACTCATGCTACTTTTTTTGAGATGCTAGGTAACTGGTCATTAGGTGATTATTTTAAAGAAGAGGCAATCGAGTGGAGTTATAAGTTTTTGACCAATGAAGAAGAAGGTTTGGGTCTCGATCCTAATCGTTTGTATGTCACAGTGTTTGAAGGTGATGATAATGCTCCGCGTGATCTTGAGGCGGTAGAGATTTGGAAAAAATATATTCCTGAAAACAGAATTTACTTTCTAGGCGTCAAGGATAACTGGTGGAGTCCTGGTGACAATGGTCCTTGTGGTCCGGATACTGAAATGTTTTACGATTTAACCCCCGAAGGACTAGGGGATTTAACTCATGAGCAATTTGTTGAGGCTAATGATACTCAAAAAGTGGTGGAGATCTGGAATAACGTTTTCATGGAATATGAGAAAAAAGAGGGGAAAGTGATAGGTAAGTTAGCTAAGAAAAACGTTGATACTGGTTCTGGTTTGGAGCGAATTACAGCTGTAGTTCAAGGTAAAAATAATATTTTTGATATTGATGTGTTTGAGCCAATCTTTGCCAAGATTCATGAATTAAGTAATACCTCAAATACAACCGCTGAAAGAATTGTAGCCGACCACCTTAGGACAGCTGTTTTCTTGATCAGTGACGGTGTTTCGCCATCGAATACAGATCAGGGTTATATTTTGAGACGTTTAATTCGTCGGGCGGTTCGTTATGCTGATAGTTTAGGAATTACAGGTAATTTGGTTGATATCGTAGAAGTGATTCAAGATAAATATAAAGATATTTATCCAAATGTAATTGAAGAAAAAATAAAAACTATTTTCCAGGAGGAAGAGGTCAAATTCAGATCCACCTTAGAAAAAGGATTAAAAGAATTCGACCGAGGTCTTGATCCATTCACTTTATTTACCTCTTATGGTTTCCCTTTTGAATTAACTAAAGAATTAGCTAAAGAAAAAGGAATTATTATTGATGAGGAAGCCTTTAAAACTCAAATGAAGGAGCATCAGGATTTGTCTCGAGCCGGAGCTGAGCAGAAATTCAAAGGGGGATTAGCTGATCATTCTGAACAAACTATCAAATATCACACCGCCACTCACCTTCTCAACCAGGCTTTGCACGATGTTTTGGGCGATCATGTTGATCAAAAGGGTAGTAATATCACCACCGAACGTTTACGTTTCGATTTTTCTCACACTGCCAAAATGACCCCCGAAGAAATCGCCCAAGTAGAACAGCTAGTTAATGACAAAATTAAAGCTGATTTACCAGTCCAGTCTGTGGTTCTACCAAAAGCCGAAGCCGAAAAAACAGGTGCTCGTCATGCTTTTGCTGATAAATATGGTGATGAAGTAAATATTTATTTTATTGGTGACACTCTTGAGTCAGCTTACTCCAAAGAATTTTGTGGCGGACCTCACGTTGAACACACTGGCACCCTCGGTGTATTTAAAATTGTTAAAGAAGAAGCAGTAGCAGCTGGTATTCGTCGCATCAAAGCAGTTTTGCAGTAATTCACTGTCTACTTTTTGTCACCTCGTGATATAATCCTTGATAAATAATCATGGGTTTATTTCCTTTTACACGAAAAAATAATTATATTGGTATTTTAGATATCAGTGGTGATAAAGTTAGCGCTTCTTTGGTTTTTATTGGACCAAAAAATACTCTACCGTGCGTTCAGGTAAAATTTACTACTCACACACCGATTGTTTATGGCAATCCAGCCAGCCTCAAACGCTATTTAAAAAGTATCAGTGATGGAATAGATCAAGTATTAGCCAAAACTGTTAAAGACCAATCAATTATTCCTGATCGCTGGTTTTGTTTTTTGCCGTCTATTTTAACTAACAACAAAACCACTACTTTAACCTACGAGGATGAAAAAGAATTTATCGTAACGACTAAGATGGTTCAGGGAATGGTCTCCAAACAGGCAAAAGATTGGCTGGATAGCAACAATACTCTATACACTGACCTACCAACTGACCAAAATATTTTACTTGAGAGTCACATTTTAGAAATAAAACTCAATGGTTATAAAGTTATAGATTACCCTAAAAAGAAAGCTACTAAATTAGAGCTAGAAGTCTATACTAGTGCCGGCTCTAAACAGATTTTAGATATGATTAAAAACAAAATGGCCAACTATACTCACGGTCGGGATATTTTCTTGGCGACCAGTGTTCTCTCGCAGTATCAGACTTTGGCTGAAATTATGCCGGACGAAACAGATTATCTCTTAATTGATCCCAGTGGAGAGTTGTGTGATGTTTTATTCGTTTCGGGAGGGGTATTTAAAGACCACGTCTCATTTCCCCTAGGGAAAAACATCCTAACCCGTAGTAACCAGTTGGATGATGTTGGTTTTAATGATCGTTTTTCGACCTTACGTTTATACGCCGAAAATAAACTAACCAAAAGTGAAGTTGGCAAACTGGAACAGAAATTAAGTGAATTGGAAAAAAGTTGGCAGAAATTATTTAGTCACAGCTTAAAACACTTAGCAGAAAACGGTTTTATTCCTAATAAGGTATTTATTTTAGCGGATGATCCAGTAGCTAAAATTTTTGCTATGTGGATAAATAAAATCGGGTTTGAAGAGTGCAATTTAGCTAGAAAACCTCTAACCGCTAATTTATTAACCCCCGCCACCCTGGCTAATTTTTGTGACTTATCAGCCACCAAAAAAGAAGATCTGACTTTAGCCTTTGGGGCCTTGTTTGCTCGCCGTTTTGTCCAGTGATATACTTATTAGTATAAATTTCTTTATAAATTATGGATGATATTAACAACAAAAGAAGTTTGCGTGAGGTTCTACCCAAACATGGGCAAGAATCAGCTTCTTCTCACTTAGAAATTAAACCAATGTTTACTATTCCAGAACCTAATCCAATCACCAACAAAACTCCTAGACGAACAGGAGTACCGGTTAAGAGTATGATTATCTCCTTAGCTCTTGTTTTGGTTGTAATTTTTGGAATTATCGTATCAACCACTTTTGCTAAAGCGGTTATTAATATCACTCCGCGTCAGGCAGATGTGGTTTTGGATGGCAGTACTGTTTTTCAAACAAAAAGTTTAGCGGCTGAAGATAGTGATTTGGTTTTCGGTACAGTAAATAAGGATTTCGTAGAAACAAAACTTGTTCAAGCTACCGGTGAAAAAGATATCTCCGAAAAGGCTCAAGGTACTATTATTATCTACAACGCTTTTGATGATAAGCCAGCCAAGTTGGTAGCCACCACTAGATTCGAAACAGCTAATGGCAAAATTTATCGGATTAAAGACGCGGTAACTATTCCTGGTATGAAAGGAACCACACCTGGTTCTGTAGAAGCGGTTGTTTATGCTGACAAGGCGGGTAGTGAGTACAATATTGCCCTGTCTGACTTTACCGTTCCCGGCTTGAAGAGTGATGCGGCTCGTTTTAATAAAGTTTACGCTCGATCAAAAACACCAATGACTGGTGGTTTCGTTGGTAAAACCAAGATCATCTCTGAAGCTGATCGAAAAACAGCGGAAGCTGAATTGAAAGACGCTTTGACTAAAAAGTCTGGGTCAATTGCTTTAGATATACCTTCTGATCAGATCTTACTTCCTGATGGAAATCTGACTTCTTTTAGTCCTTTAAAGGTGGAGTCAGCAACATCTAGTAATCAGGCCTTATTATCTTTAAAAATGACCAACACCGGTATCTTACTTAAGAGGGCTGATTTGGCTAAATTTTTAGCGCAAAAATATGTCCCAGAATACAAGGGTGACCCTGTGGATATCGACGCCATAAATGACCTAACTTTCAAATTAGAGAACAAAACTCAACTCAATCCTACTAGCTTAAATACCATCTCTTTTACTATCACTGGCAAGGCTCGTTTAGTTTGGACTTTCGACGAAAATAATTTCAAAGAAAGTGTAAAAGGCCTTTCAAAATCAACATATTCTGAGAAGTTGGCTGGCTTCCCAGCAATTCAAAAATCTTCCATTTCTTTCCGTCCACCGTGGATATTTAGCATCCCGTCAGACATTAATAAGATTGAGATTAAGAAGGAGTTAGCTAAATAGCCATATTTTGCTTGACTTTTATAGGTTTAATTTGCTAATATAGCCCGGGTACCAATCAATGGAAGATAACAAAAATAAAACCTCGCCTGAGGGCGAGAATAGTGTTGTTTCTGGAGTGGTCACAGAGGCCTTACCTAATACTCATTTTCGAGTTCAAGTAGGTGATCAAAACATCCTCACTTATTTAGCTGGTAAGATGCGGTTGCATCGAATCAGAGTTCTAGTGGGAGACAAAGTAGAAATTCTACTTGATCCTTATGGTGGTAAAGGCCGAATTATTAGGAGGCTATAAAAAGTTTAAATTCGGGCTCCAATTTTATTTTCATGAAAGTTAGGTCAACAATTAAAAAGCGCTGTCCGCAATGTAAAATGGTCAAAAGACGTGGCCATCTTTACGTTATTTGTAAAAACAAACCGCGACATAAACAAAAACAAGCTTAAATATGCGTATTGCTGGTATTACACTTCCTAATAACAAACGTTTAGAGATTGCTTTAACAGCTGTCTATGGTATTGGTCGTCCTTTAGCTCAAAAGATTTTACAAGACAACAAGATTGATCTTGGTAAGAAACCTGAGGCTTTAACTCCTGATGAAGAAAATCTAATTCGTCGATCAGTTGAAGTATTAAAAATTGAAGGTGACTTGAAAAGAGAGGTGGCTGGCAATATCAAGCGTCTAAAAGATATCAAAGCTTACCGAGGTACTCGTCACTCTCGTGGCTTGCCTTCACGTGGTCAACGAACCAAAACCAACTCTAGAACTCGCCGTGGTAACGTTCGTAAGACGATGGGTTCTGGTAGAAAAGCCACTGATAAGAAATAGTTCAACCAGCTCACTATAAATAACTTACATCAATAACATGGGAAAAAAACGAGTAATTAAAAAGGGAGGCCAAGACGACTTACGTAGTCGTGGAGCTGGTCGGGCCAACAAAAAGAAACTAGATCACGGTATCTTGTTTGTTAATGCTACCTACAACAACACTATGATGTCTGTAGCTGACGGTCGAGGTAATATCTTTCTAGCCTCCTCAGCTGGTGCGCTTGGTTTTTCTGGTTCTAAAAAGGGTACCCCTTATGCCGCTGGTAAAGTGGGTGAGTTTTTAGCAGAAAAAGCTGAAGCAATGGGTTTGAAAGAGATTGACGTGATAGTTAAAGGAGTTGGAGCTGGTCGAGAGTCTTCAATCCGAGCGTTTGTGGCTAGGGGAGTTAATATTAGTTCCATTAAGGACGCTACTCCAGTGCCCTTCAATGGCCCAAAAGCACCTAAGCCACGTCGCGTTTAAAATACCAAAGTTACTAATTTCAATAAACATTTAATACCATGCGCGTAGGTCCAAAATACAAAATTGCTCGTCGACTAGGTGAAAGAGTTTTTCCAAAGACTCAGACCACTAAATTTACTGTTTCTGGTTCTGATAAAAAACCTAAAGGTAAACGAGGTCGCGGTTCAATGAGTGAATATGGTTCTCAATTGATTGAGAAACAAAAAGCTCGCTACACTTATGGTATTACAGAAAAACAGTTTTCTGGCTATATTAAAAAAGCTCGAATTAAGAAAGGTAACCCAGCTGATGAGATTTTCAAATCTTTAGAAACCAGATTGGATAATGTGGTTTTCCGCATGGGCTTAGCTAGTTCTCGTGCTGCTGCTCGTCAAATGGTCTCTCATGGCCATATTTTGCTCAACAACCGACGTTTGACTATCCCGTCAGCTATCGTCCGTATTGGAGATATTGTAACTGTTAGACCTCAAAGTAAAGATAAACCACTATTTAACGAATTGGATGAAAGACTTAAGACTTACACCGTACCAACCTGGATTAGTTTTGATACAGATAAACGAGAAGCGACGATTAAAGCCTTACCAACAGTCAGTCAAGGTGAGATTAATCTGAATTTCGGTAAGATCTTGGAGTTCTATAGTCGGGTCTAATTATTTTAAAAAGTCACCAAGCGTTATTAGAGTTTAATTTTATAACCATGCCAGAATTCAACATCATTTTACCATCAAAACCAATCATCGTTTCAGAAAACGATAAACTTGGTGTTTACGAAATCGAAGGTTTATATCCAGGTTACGGTCATACTTTGGGTAATTCATTACGCCGAATTGTTTTGTCATCTCTACCTGGTTTTGCTGTTACTGCCGTTAAAATAGACGGGGTAGCTCATGAATTTTCAACTATCAATGGTGTGAAAGAAGATGTTATTGCTATCATCCTTAACTTGAAAAAAGTTCGCTTCAAAGTAGTTGGAGATGAACCAGTTACTCTTCGTCTAAAAGTGACTGGACCAAAAGAAATTACTGCTGGTTTGATTGAAGCCCCTGGTAATGTGGAAATTGTTAATCCTGATCATTATATTTGTAATTTGACAGACAAAAACGTTACTCTAGATATTGAGCTAACTATTGAAAAGGGTCTTGGTTATGTACCAAAAGAAACTCTTCAAAACGACAAAGTAGATATCGGTATGATTGCTTTGGATGCTATCTTTACTCCAATTCGTCGTGTTAGTTATGAGGTTGAACCAATGCGTGTTGGTGACCGAACTGACTACAACAAACTTCGAATGACAATCGAAACCAATGGCGACATCACTCCTCGTGAAGCTCTAGAGAAATCTATCACTATCATGATTCACCAACTGAAAGCAGTTGTTGGCTTTAAAGAAGATGTTGATACTGTTGAAATGCCTCACCAAAGTGATTTGGAGGCAGTACCTAATGAGGATGGAGACTCAGCTAACGACGACGACGTTCTTAAAACCAGAATCGAAGACCTGGATCTATCTGTTAGAACTCTTAAAGCTCTATCCACAGCCAGTATCCGAACAGTAGGTGGCTTATCTCGTAAAAAAGAAGATGATTTATTAGAGATTCCTGGCTTAGGAGACAAAGGGGTGCAGGAAATCAAGCGATCATTGAGTAATTTTGGAATTGTGCTAAAGTAATGAGGCTTTTAAATTAAGATTATGAGACACCACGTAACAATCAAAAAATTAGGCCGAGAGCGAAAAGTTCGTTCTTCTTTGATGCGCAGTCTGGCTGAAGGCTTGATTTTACGTGGTAAAATCAAGACCACAGAAACCAAAGCCAAGGCTTTGCGACCTTATGTGGAGAAATTGGTGACTATTGCCAAGAAAAATACCGTCACTGCCCGTCGTCTGATAATCTCTCGTCTAGGAACTGAAAAACGAGCCGCTAAATTAGTTGACGATATTGCTCCTAAGTACAAAGACCGTAATGGTGGCTATACTAGAGTAATCAAATTGCCAGCTAGAGCAGGGGATGCTAGTCCAATGGCTTTTATCGAATTTGTATAATTTATTGACCATGAACCACACTGTTGACGCCACAAACAAACCATTAGGCCGACTCGCTTCTGAAATAGCGGTCCTTTTGCGCGGCAAAGACAAAGCAACTTTCGAACGACATATTGATCCAAAAGTGGCTGTGGAAGTACTTAACGCTAAAGATCTAAAACTAACTGGTACTAAGCTGAATACCAAACTTTATCACCGTTACAGTGGCTACCCAGGTGGTATGAAAGAAAGAACAGCCGCTGAGGTTATCACTAAAAAAGGTTATGGTGAACTAATCAAAAAAGCTGTTAGAGGAATGCTACCTAACAATAAGTTGCGACCTTTAATGCTTAAACGCTTAACTATTAACGATTAATTTTCAATATGGCTACCAAGAAAGACAATCAATATTTCGAAGCTGTCGGTCGTCGCAAGACCGCTGTTGCTCGTGTGCGCTTAACTCCTAGTACTAAAACTTCTTACGTAGTAAACGGCAAACCTTTGGCTGAATATTTCCCAACCAAAGAACTTCAAGCTTCTGTAGAGAGTTCTTTAGCTACTACTCCCAACATTCACTTTGCTGTTAGTATTAAAACAATCGGTGGGGGCGTTCACGGCCAAGCTGATGCGGCTAAACTTGGTATCGCTCGCGCTATTATCTTAACTGACAGCGAACTACGAACCACTCTTAAACAAGCTAAACTTTTGACCCGTGACCCTCGTGCTAAAGAACGACGTAAGTTCGGTCTCAAAAAAGCCCGCAAGTCTCCACAGTGGAGTAAGCGCTAATCCGGAGATCGTAAGTAAAAGCGCTGGACGCACCCCTCAGTGGTCAAAGCGCTAACCCTTCGGTCCAAAGAAGGCTACCTAGATTAAAGAATGAATACGGAAAGACACCCGACACCATCGGGTGTCTTTTCTATTTTGTGGTCAGTAAATCGACCACAGATCACTTGGCTTAGCCAGAGATGATTGCGGTCGGCTTACTGCTGGTCGTGGCAGTACGGTCCAATTATCAGCTAATAAACGTGATCTATGAATACATATACACCCATAAGGCGGCTCTACGCCTGGGTCGGATTCATTACCTTGGTCTTTCTGGCGACTAAGGCGGTTATCTGGCTCTTTGTAGCGCATCAAGTCCTTGCACTGTACGGGTATTGAGTTAGCTCATCACACCCACTATGCAAGAAGAAAAAAAGCAAAACTTGATACCCAATAGTACGCAGGTCCCAAACTTGATTCTGGATTTGCTGATCCCTCAAATTCCCGAGGGAGAAGCGCGCTGTCTTTTATACATATGCCGCCGGACATTCGGTTTTCATAAGGAAGAAGACAACATCAGTTTTACACAATTTCAAAACGGCATCAGAACAAGCCAGGGAAGATTGCTCGACTTGGGTACAGGAATGTCTCGACCAGCGGTTAATAACGCACTCCAAAACTTAAAAAAGGCGGAGGTAATTTTCGTGCAAAAAAGATCGATGGGGAATCGATACCGACTCAATCTTGAAATAGATGTGGATAAAGTAGTAAACGTAATTAACCAGTTAAGAAAGTTAACTGGAAGTGGTAAACGAAGATTACCAAAAGTAGTTAACGAAGTTAACACACAAAACCTAGTGAAAAAAGAGAAACCTAGTATTAGGGACCCTGTGAATAAGTTATCCACAGAAATGAGAGAACTCACGAAAAAGATGACCATTAATCGCTTCAATCACTAACAATAAAAATGAAAATAAATCCAAATACCAAATGCACCTTGAAAGGTCGAAATTATCAGACAGTAATCATTATCGACTAATGAAATATCTTAGCCTGTTTTCCGGTATAGGCGGATTCGAGCTAGGAATTCTTAACGCGCATGTGGAAGCAACTCACAGAAAGGCGATCGGAGCAGGCAAAGCAACTGAGAAGACTCGGGGTGGTAAAAGATACTCGGAGTCTGAAGGTTCTGGTCCCAAGGGACGACGAGCTCGCCAACACGATCACTTCGGCGGCTCACGACAAGAACCGCTTACTTGCGTGGGTTACTCAGAAATCGACAAGTACGCCGTTGAGATTTACCAAAAGCGATTCCCCGAACATAAAAATTATGGAGACATCACAAAAATCAAACCAAGTAAGCTCCCCGACTTCGATCTATTGGTCGGAGGATTTCCGTGCCAGGCTTTCTCGATTGCTGGAAAAAGGAAAGGCTTCAAAGACACCAGAGGTACGCTCTTTTTTGACATCGCACGCATTCTCAGAAGTAAGAAGCCAAGGCTTTTCCTTTTGGAGAACGTCAAAGGACTGCTATCTCATGACAGTGGCAATACTTTTAAGACCATTATCTCCACGCTTGCAAAATTGGGGTACGACATTCAGTGGCAGGTGCTTAACTCTAAGAATTTCGGAGTCCCTCAGAATCGGGAGCGAGTGTTCATTATTGGACATCTTAGAGGAACAACCCGACCAAAAGTATTTCCTTTCACCGAAAACAACAGCGAGAATATTGTCCTACCAACCATCACGACACGAGTTACCGCCGACTCAAACGGAACTTATGTTGGTAAAAGATCGCCACGTCAAATAATCGGGTCCAGAAGCCAAGGCGACAGAGTGTATGACCCAAGTGGGATTTCGGTCACTCTGGCGTCCCAGGCAGGCGGTCTGGGGGCAAAAACAGGCTTGTATGCGGTGAAGATCAAGGAAGCAACAAAGAAGGGTTATGCCGAAGCTAGACCTGGTCAGGCAATAAATCTGGCGGTCCCGAATAGCAAGACAAGACGAGGGCGAGTAAGTGATGTGGCACAGACATTGGATACAGGAATGCAGCAACATACGCTGACTCCTGACATGAAAATCCGCAGACTCACTCCAAGAGAATGTGAACGACTCCAAGGCTTTCCGGATGGGTGGACGGATGGCGTGAGTGATTCGCAGAAATATAAAACCTTGGGCAATGCGGTGACAGTCAATGTGGTCGAAGTGATTATCAGAAAAATAATCTCCTCACTTTGATGCCATGCAAAACATTAATAATCCTCGACACAAACTGGTCCCGCAACAGGTTCAAGAATTGCAAAGGCTTTTCGAAGATGAGGGGTGGAGACTTAATTGGCTCTCAGTCTTCTTCAAGGTTCACCGCAGCTCGATAATCTTTCACATTCGATTCAATGGCTGGGTCCGGCGCATGAAAGTGCTCAGACACATGCCAAAGGAGATTGCTGAAATATATCGCTTGAGAAGAAAACAGAAATACGAGAATAAATTCAGAGGGTCCTACGATTACATCAAGCGGTCGGCCGAGCAGAACAAGATGAACAGTTGCGTACATATCAGATGGGTCAAACGATGCAGTCTCTGTGGCGAAATCTTAGGATCAGATGCCACACATAATCATTAATTAAAATATTTATGAAAAAAGAAAAAATAAAAACAGAAGTAAAACATACACCAAACCCCATCAACCTATCAGCTCGCTTTCTGACCGCCCGCCCTGATCTCGTGAGTGCGTGGATTATCGGGGCTCATAGTCTCATTGGAATATTTAAGTCTGAGCATAAAGAAGCATTAATCGCATATCTTGAGACGGTCCAAGGAGAATTCTTTGCGGCACTCCGCCATCATTGGGAGAAGAAATATCCGGATCAGAAGCTCACCTATACCTTCGGCACGATTTGTCGAAATCGAAAAGGTGTAGAACGACTCGTCATCGGTATTCAGCCGACAGAAAAGAAAAAACCAACCTACGAGTACATTGATGACGACGGCAAGGTCGGCGCCTGCAACGAGTCGAGCATGGTGGGCTGGATGGAGAAATAAAACTTAGCATGAGTGAGAAATTGCAAAAAAGAGAACCTTATCGACCACTTTCGATCCCTGAAAAGGATCTCTTGTTTGCCTTTTACGATAAGCACAATGGGAACATGATTGCGATGTCTCGTGACAGAGAGTCCCAATTTAAGGCCTACAGCCAAATAAAATACTATTGCGCCTTCTATCATTTTCACGAACGCTACAGCCAAATAAAGCTAGAAAGAGCCACAAAACTAATCGATTCTCTCAAGGATTCAAAGATTCTAGCCATTCAGCAGGCTATACACCTCATCGAAACACGCCAAATTCCTCTCAAGAATAAGCAAGGAGACCTGATATTGGATGCTGATGGCCAGCCCATGTTTTACTCCCTTGGTCCCGACCATAAGGAAATAGAGATGGCCTGGAAGATTATCAAGACCGAATTGGGTGAGCCTACAACAATCGGTAAGCACGATCACACCTCAAAAGGTGAGCGTATGAGAGGTTTATTCGATTTCAACGAGAAAGAGGCTGAGGATCATGAGTCGATATTTAAACGAGATGATAAACAAACAACCGACAACAACATTAAAACCAGTGACAGCGGAGGGGTTAAAGACTCTCAGGATGGCACGGAAGGAGGCGCGTACGAAACACGCTAAAGAACATTTCGGATACTTCCTCGCATACTATCTGCCACATTATGTTCGTAGTGAATTTGCTCCGTATCACTACGATATGATGGGTGACTTTCATGATCTCGTCGAATTAAAGATCAATGAGCTTGCATGGTTTATGTATCGAGAAAGTGCGAAAACAAGTTTTGCAAAGGGTGGCATTTTATATCTCCTTGCATATGGTTTGGCTGAATATCCAAATGTCGATTCTCTTGATGGTGATAATAGCGAAAGAATTCTCTATGACGTTACTTGGGAGCTGCAAACCAATAAGCGATTCATTGACGATTTCGGAGAGCTTCATGTAGGTAAAAGGACGCAAGACCAAGTCAGTCAAAAAAGAGTATCGAACTTTGTCACTAACCCTTTGTTCGATGAGAAGGGAAATATTCTTAGAATAGGAGCTCGTGTAGAAGCTCACACAACGAATGAAGATGCTAGAGGATTCCAACACAATAGCAAACGTCCAGACTTTCTGTTACTCGATGACTTTGAGACAAAGAAAAGTGTACGCAGTGAAGTCATGACGAAATCAGTTCGAGATCACATCGGAGAATTCAAAGGAGGTATCGCCAGTGAAGCTCAAAGAATTCTTTATCTTGGGAACTACTTCAGCGAGTATGGAAATATTCAAAGCATCATTAATCGGGCAGATCATGATCCGAAACTTAGAGTACGAATCGTACCTATCTGCCAAGGAACACTTGGAGATTTATATGACCCTACGTGGCCTCAGCGTTGGGTACTGACTGATAAAGAAGCAGAGAATACTGCTAAAGCCAGCATCGAATCGAAACAGCGAAGTATGTGGACACCTGAAGAAGGTGACACTGACTTCCAGGCTGAAATGCTCTGTCAGCCAATCGATGAGACCAAAACGATATTCAAGCGTGAATGGTATATGCCGATTACATGGGATGCGCTTATGCAAAAGAAACTTGCTGTGTATGTGACTATCGATACTCCAAGTAGGAAGGAAGATGGCGGAGTCAGCAAGGACGGAGACTTCGTAGGAATCTGTGTGAATTGGGTCGACAGAGAAGGCAAATGGCATCTCAAAGCTTGGAGAGAAAAGCTTGGTCCCACTGCCATCATCGAGAAGATGTTCGGAGTCTATAACTTCTTGATTCAAGCGGGTACTCCACCGATCAAGTTTGGATGGGAAGATACCGCATTTACTCGAGGGCTTGAACCGATGCTTAGACATGAACAGAGAATGCGACAAATATTCTTACCTCTCATGTGGCTCAAACACGAGGGCAGATCAAAGCAAGACCGAATTCGTACCGGATTACTCTATCGATACGAAACTCGAAGCATCTACCATCTCGAAAGCGAATGCAGAGACCTTGAAAACGAGCTAGTTCGCTTTCCTGATGCAGAACATGATGACACAAGCGATGCTACGGCATATCAAAGCGACATTGCACGTCCTGCTGGAGTAGAGAAACCGAGAGACCCTAGACCAGAAAGGGTAATGGAGACTCCTTATGGCAAGGTAAAGCCTGCATACGAGGATGAATTGGTCGATGAAGGTCCTCAATACCCTGACATTGGCATCTAAAGAAAAAGTAATGCACGCAATTTTGCAATTTTCGAGCATCATACTGAACTCAATATGGCATTAGCCCACTATAAAAAACGAGACACACTTTCATCTCAATCTCTCAAAGAGATCGACTACTCGTATCGATACAAGAAAGCTCGAATGAGCTCGTGGAACAAGAACGAGGACATGATGAATCCTGATCGGGTAAGTCCCTCGGTTGTTTCTCCATATGGAGGCAATACTTTCCAACAAGCGGGTGATACCCGAGCTCAAGTGCCTCTCTACAAGATGCACGGATTCGTACACACGATTCTCTCGAAGATAGATAGTCCTCTCACATTCAAATACATAAAAGGTGAGTCAGCAGATTTGAAGAAGGCAAAGCTGATGAACGCAATCAAGGAGAAAGATTCTAAAACTGGAAGGTGGAATTTCAAAGACTTGATGGGTAAGCGAGATGCTGCTATTTATGGCAGAACAATTTATCTGTACATGACTCGAAATGATAAGGGAGCGTACAAGAGTCTCCTCAATCTCATTGATCCAAAAGACTTTCTCATCGACCCTGACGTAGGTGGTCTATGCACTGAAGAAGAAGACGGGAGCGGAGTTGAGAAAGCCCTGTATCTCGGATGGTGGAATACAAAGCTCACTCGTGCTCAGCTTACACAAGGAGTCAAGGATGGAATTTATTACAAAAAGGTTGTCGAGGATTTGCTTGAGGGTGGAGGTAACAATACAACCAAAACTCAACAGGATATCGATAAGGACAATCGAAAGATGAGCGGAGCTCCTCGAGAGCGTTTCAAGAATGAGAATCAATTTATTTTCTATACATGGATTACTACTGACGAGAACGATGATCGGTATTACTTGGTTCTGACTCCATCTGGTGATTGTATTCGGTGTGAGAAATGGGTAGACATACGAAAGAGCGGAAAATATCCGATATGGACATGGGCAGCTTTCCCCGACCCTCGAGAATTCTGGACACCCTCATACTGTGATTACGCACGGGGCATCTTTATGGCTCAGGAAAAGAGTATCAATCAGTCACTTGATAACTCAGAGCAAATCAATCGTCCTCAAACTGCGGTAAACGTAGACTATGTACGTAATCTTGCTCAAGTTAGATATCGAAAGGACGGCTACATCGAGATTGAGGGAAATATTGATGTGAACAAAGTGCTTCAAACACGTCAGACTCCGCCGATTCAAGGTCCGTTCATGGTGTATGACAAACTAGAAACGATTGTCGAGGGTGAAAGCGGTGTGACGGCAGGGGTTAAAGGAGTAGGAAATGAAGATACTCTAGGAATTTACGAAGGAAATATTGCACAAGCAGGTGATCGTTTCGGACTCTTGAATAAGAGCTATGCCGAAGGCTACTATCGATTTGCAGTTCTACATAAAGAGGGAGTGATGCAAGATTTGAAGAAGAAAACAGCTGTCCAGATTCTCGGTCCTATGGGTCTTGAGATAGAAATGGTCACATCTCGAGATTTAAAGCCGTACCAAAACGATTATGACATTCTTGTTGAATCAAGTAGCGCTGAAGCACAAAACAATGCAGCAGAAAGCAAGAATAAAATAACATTTCTCAGTGAATACAAAGGAGATCAAACAATCAATCAGAAAGTTTTATTTGAAACACAAGCGGCTATCGCAGGCGTTGATGATGACACAGTTAAAAGACTACTCGATACGAGTGATTACGATGCAATCGAAGTCGTAGCACAAGCAGATGAAGCATTCCAACTAATTATTGGTGGTCATAAAGCTCCTCTCTACAAAGATGCAAACACTGCATTCCTACAAAGACTCCATGATCTATCCGATAAATACGACCATGAGCTTACTTCCGAACAACACAGTGCCGTATTTGCCTACATCGAGCAAATAACACCAGTTGTAGAGCAGAACGCAGCACGTTCGGTTGTAGCTCAGGCAGCAAAGCAAGGCATGATCAGCGGTCCTGGTGGTGCGGTCGATATTACACCCACAGACGACAAGATTGATCCTGCCATGCGAGGTGATCCTGTGGCAGAAGCGGCAAAAACCGCAACATTAACAAAATAATCAATATAAATTTATGTCTGAATCAAACAATGTGAAATTCGTAGAAGCTAATGGCAAGTGGTTATGGAAGCGATATAGCGCCGAAGGGTCGGTTATTTCTCGCAGCCAATTATTCGATACCGAAAGAGAAGCTCGAGAGGATTATCAGGCACATGGGAATGAGGGACAAACCACAGCTCCGTCACAGCCAGATAACACTCAAGCATCAGAGCCTACAGCTCCAAGTGTCGACTCACCTAATGATGTCGGCAATGTTGCTCCTGAGGGAGAAGTAAATGCCGGTACAGCATCTCCAGCAGACTCAGAAGCTGGCCTGGTATCGTAACGAGATACGATCTCATTGTCATACCATGTTGACCTTCACCTACAAAGTCAAAAAGCGAGCAAAGGATAAGGGTGATTTTCGTATCACCAAGCACGGACAGATGGCAGAGTTTTCTTTGCGTGAACTTAATCGAAATATTGAGCAAGTTCGCAAGCAGGCAAGGGAAATGGAAGCCAATGCAAAGCTTCAAGAAGCTCTTGCAGAGAATATTCGCAGAACGAACCCTGATCTTGTTTCGTACATGAAGAAACTATCACCTAAAAAGCGTCATGCACTCATCATGCTTTCCATTCAGGAAAACAAAGCAAAGCAGTTCAAGGATCAGGAAAAAGAGTCGAAACGAATCCTGCGAATGATTATTAGCGAGGACAAGGAAGTCCGTAACCAATTAAAGCTATGAGCGAAACACCAGAAGAAAAAGAACCTGAGCTTACTGGTCCGCACAATCCTGATGAGGAGGTTGATCCGGAGAAGCAAGCAGCTGAAGACGCAGAGATCGAAGAACTCAACGATGCGATTGATGTAACAAGCGACCTAGTCTCATGGTCTAAGACTCCTGCCGGTAAGGACACCATAGAGCGTCTTCAAACTGAGTCTCGTAAGGCGATGAATGAGCTCTTTGCAGTTCTCCATGACAGCCCTGAGCTCGGAAAGCTTATATCTGTCGTCGCTCGTTTCGAAGCGTCAGTACAGATGCTTAGGCGATTCATTGGAGCAGATGAAGACTTGGATACTTTGCTAGATGAACTCGCAAGGAAGCGTCCGAGTGCGGCAGCTAAGGTTGCTAAGTAAAGAAAAGATAAAGAAAAAGTAAAATATTTATCAAGAAATAATCATCGGGAAACCGGTGATTTTTCTTTGTAAAAGTAATGCACGCAATTTTGTATTTTTCATACATCAAACTATCAGCATAGAGGGGCCAACCTCTTATTAATAAAAAGGTTAATGCGCTAATGCTCTGCGTTCCACAATCGAGCATCAATGGGGCGAAACCATCGAAATATAAAACGTATATGCCAAAACCACATCAGGAAGCAGCACCCGCTGACGATAAGTCAGGAAAAGCTGCAGGGGAATCTCAGCCAGCCGATAAGGGTGGCAAGAAAGATTCAGACAACCCTTCAAATGGTCAATCGATTGCACAGGTTGCAGGGGGTGAAAACTCCAAGTCTAGCGATTCTAAGGACGGCAAGCCAAAAGATGGCGATGAGAGGGACAGTCTCATAGTCGACCTCAAGAAAGAGAATCGTGAGATGAAAAAGATGATCCGTGACGAGGTTATTCCTACCATTCGTGATTTGCAACAGCAGATCAAGAAAGGAGGTACAAGTGCCGACGATGCTCTCGATGAGCTAGACGCACTCGCCAAAGAGTGGGAACTCGAGCCGAAATTTGTCCAGAAGCTCGCAAGTATTCTCCTCACCAAGTCTAAGAAGCAATTCGAAGACGAGTACCTTTCAGACATCAAAGACATTAAGAAAAAGACTGAAGCGCAGTCCAAGGAAATCTCCAACGCTCAAATCACTTCAGCAATCTCGAAAGAGTTTGATCGAGTGATTGCTGATAACCCTGATCTTGCCAAGGTCGCCAAAAAAGAAGCCGTCAAGAAATACATCATGTCGAGTGAGGAAAACCTCGGTCGCACGATGGAAGATATTCTCGAGGAACTTTATGGCGACTCTGAAAAGCCAGAACCAGGCATGGAAGGCTACAGCTCTCAGGGAAGCAATCATCAGAAGGAGCCGGACTACAAGGCTCCAAGCGAGGAAGACCACAAGCGCATCGCTCAGTCTCGTGAAAAGGGTGGTCAGGAATTTGATAAGTACCAAGAAGGTCTTATTGACCGACTGACTCATCGATCACGTCATCGAAAGTAATTGATTTTTGGAAGGGTAAATTTATTCACTTAATTTTATCCAACCATGTTAGCAGTATTCAAAGAACAGTTCGATAACGCTTATCAAGCGGTATTCGACAAAGTGCTCGTGGCAATGGAGATTGCCAACACGCGCCTCGAGAAGAAACTCGAGTACGGAGCATCCGTAAAACGTGTGAAGTATTCTCTCGCACCGATTCGTGTGCGTAATATCACGATAGGTGTAAACCGAACCATTGACTCGCTCAATGACTCCGGTGAGACCCTCTTGGTCAATAAGAACAAGGGTGCAGACTTCCGAGTCTCGAAGAAAGAAATGATTCAGGCAGGCCCACTGAATCCGGCAGAGACTATCGGTGCAGAGGTAGCAAAGAAGCTCTCTCGTTACATCGATGCCGACGTGTTCGCTCAGGTAAAGAATGCCCTTCAGACATTCGATACCGGAGACTTGACCACGATGAGTTCGAACGGAACGGCCATCGTACTTTCTACTACGAATATCCCTCAGCTTCTAGCTCAGGGTCGTGCGAAGCTCAGAAAGGCGAATCAAGACCTTACGAGTCTTGCCTTGGTTCTCGACAGCTACGGAGGCTCGATTATCGAGCAGTACGTGATGTCAAAGAACATCGACCTTGCTGCAGCAGCGTTCAAGAATGGTTACGCCGGTCCTGTGGGTGGCGCCGAGTTGTACCTTTCCGAGAACCTTCTCGCAGAAGCGATTATCACAATGGCTGCAAACCCTTCAAACGGACAGACATTCTCGATCAATGGCTTCATTTACACCTTCGTAACTTCAATCGGCGCTACGCCAGGTAATGTCTTGATTGAAGCTGGTGTCGATGCGACCCGAGATAACCTGATTGATGCGATTCATCAGGCGACCGGTACTGCCGGATCGAAGTACATCGCATGGACTGATGTTGATCCTGGATACGATCAGTCCAACTGGGTCGACTTGCAGCTTGCTGCAGTCGATAACGATGGTGCGGACACCATCACCATTACCGGAACTGGTTCAGGTCGACTTGTATTCGGCGGAAACGCTACGTACACAGTCACCAAGAACCTCGTACACGCTTACTACGGTAAGAAGGGTGCGATCGACGTGGTTATTCAAGACCTCGCCGAGATGGAAATGGTTGATGACCCATACCAGCGTGCAAAGATCATCCGAGCGGACGCTATCTACGGCATCTTCACGTTTGCCGATGGAAAGCCTCAGTTCCTCGACGTTCTTCTCCAGTCGTAAATGCTGCACTGACCCGAGCGAAAGTTCGGGCTCAGTGTCAGGCGCAGGGGCTAATCCCTGCCTCTGGCACTGAGAAATAAACAATTATGGCAACACCACTTACCGGACAACAAATTATTGAAAGATTCGAGTTGTATACCGATGATACGACTGATCTCTCGAGTGATGAGGAGCTTATTCTTGCGAATGACAAGCTTCGTTTGGTCTACATGGAACAGCCTTGGGAATTTTTGCGTAGGAAAAAGAGCGGTGTTGTTGAAAATGATGGAAAGATCACACTCCCAACAGATTTTGATGAGCTTATGGAGAATTTCAGTGATGACCCAACTATTGGAGAACCATTAATGAAAGTTGTTTACGTGGGAGGTCAAAAATCTCCTTACCTCGTAGTGCCAATGGGTCAGAGAAATGCAAATAATTTCAGCAATGTATGTTGGATTGATCCATCAGATGGAAAAATAAACTTTTCTCAGAATCCAGGTACTGGTGCAGCTTACGAATTCGACTATAAGACTAGCCCTGATGATATTGCTGTCGGCACATCTCCTAAATTACCTGCCGAGTATCATCCAATGATCATATTCGCAATGCTTATCGATGAAGATATTATCAAAAAATCAGAAAAAGCACGTAGCAACATGCAGGACAATTCAGTGCAGTATCAGCGATACATGAAGAACCTAAAACTGCGAGATGCTCGCTTTAAACTTTCATAATTTATGGCAGACCATGAGATCAAAAAATTTGGATCAGGAGTACACAATCGTGAAGACAATGAAGATACGCCGAAAGACAGTGCGAAGGATTCTTTAAACTGGCTCACAATTGATGGACGTATCGAACTTGCTCGTGGGAAGGTCACAGTAGGTCCCGAGGGTCCGGCAGGAACGTGTCCCGCAATTCATGTCGGTTACAAAGCAAATGGTACAGGTGTTCTTTGGAGAAAAGTAGCGACAGCAATTCAATATTTCACTGGCTTGGTGTGGATTGATGTAGTTACTGGACTCAATCCGAATGATATCTACGTTTTTACAAACTATAGCTCGCTCACCGGAGCATGGACGTTTGCTGGTGGTCCTGGGGGACTTTTCAAGTTTGCCAATGCAAATCCAACAAGCTACATCCAACTCTACACGACAACAGATTTTTTCTGCGGATTTCCGCTGATTGATAAAGCTCGAATGTACCTATGGGGTATTGCCAAAGATACAACTGCACTTTATCGAAGTTATATCGATGTTCAACGTGATGGCACAAGCTTTACTCAAATTTCAAATGAGAATGCTGCGAGCGGAAACGGATCACAAACAGTATTCTCAGGAACACTTTTATTCAAATCTGGTCAACCAAAACGAAACTGTGGACTTGTAACTATTAAGTGTACCGATGGCGGTGGGGAAATATTCACTGATGACAAAAACGGAAACCTGAAGGGAAGTGCTGGTGGTATCGGAACTATAAATTACATTACAGGTGTATGGGGTGTGACCTTTGTCACTGTGCCCTCAGCATCAGCAAACAATATCAAAGCTGATTATGTCTGGGAAAACAGTACAGCAAAAGGTGTAGCAGATTTTACATACAGCGCATCACGTCTTGCAGGTGAGGGCGATGTGATCCGACAAGATGAAGGAGGTGATGCAATCCAACAACTCGTGATCGGTATTGATGGAAACTATTACTCACTCAAAAAGCAAAGTGCGTATCAGCACAAATATACTGATGACGATAAGACTTTTAATAACCAAGTAGTTCGAAGAAATATCGGAGTCCTTACTCGAAAGAGCTCAGTCACTACTGGTCGAGGTGTTGTCTTTATAAACACAGCCAATCCGGATAGACCACAGCTCACAGTCCTTGAAAAGAACCCTCTTGGTGATGACATTCTCGCAACCGAACTCATTCCACATTTTGCATGGGAGAAATTTGATTACTCAGATGCAGTCATGGAAACCTACGGGCAATTTATTGTTCTTTCATGCAGAGCACAGTCGAGCATCGTAAACGATCGCACGCTTATTATTGACATAGTAAAAAATACTGTCGACATTTCAAATTATGGAATGAAAGCTCTCATTAAAGACTCCGGAGTGTTGTATGGCGGAAGTCCGCACACTCAGACGGTTTATAAAATTCTAAACGGATTCGATGATGACGGCTATGTGATTCAAAATAATTGGGATAGCAAATACGAAACATATGGAGTCCGAAGACTCAAAAAATATCGACGCTTGCGATACCGAGGCGAGATTGACCCCGCTCAATATGTGGAAGTATACGCAGACTTTGATGGAGCCGGATATTCCCTTATTGGGACAATCCGAGGCGATGGAACTTATGTAAATCGTACAAGTCCCTCTAGTGTCGGTACGACCATGATTGGAGATTCGGCCGTTGGAGGTGATGGGTCAGCTCAGGTGTATCCATATGAGCTTCAGATCAAGGCAATGAAGATTCCGAAGTTCCGAAGGCGCAGCATCCGCTTTATAGCCAAAGGTATCGGCTACGTAAGCGTGATGGAATCGGTCGATTGGGACATTCTGACCTATGAGGACAAATTACCGAAGGTTTATAGGCAAAAAGAGCATGTAAGTCTCGATGGCAAAAGCGTGAACCAGTAATGCACGCAATTTTGCATTTTTTCACATTCATACTTCTAACATGGCATCCAAACTCACTAAAGTAGTCGCAAATTTTGAAACTTCCCTTGCCACGAAGCTTGCTAATGGTGCTGTAGCAGGAGCTCTTACGAGCATCACTGACAAGAACAGTGTAGCTCTGCCGGCAGGCAAATACTGCATGATTGTCGACCGAGGAACTGGCGATGAAGAACATCTTTTATTCGATCTCTCCGGCACATCCATAAGCAATATCTTTAGTGTATCGAGACAAGGAGTCCAGACTGCCGGAGTACAGAATTTGAATGGACATCGTGCAGGCTCGAAATGCTACCTGACTGATTTCGTAAACCTGAAAGTCATTGTCGACATTTTGAATGGTGACGACTCTCTCGATTCAACAAAACCAATTAAGTACGATGCCGACCCAACTTTCAATGATTCAAAACAAGTTGTTTCAAAAGGATATGTAGACACTAATCTTGCTGGTAAAGCATCAACAAATGGAAACAATACTTTCTCCGGTAACAATAATTTTATTAATTCTCCAAATATTCCGAATGCTGTAAGCGCATCACAGCCAGTAACACTGTCTCAGCTCATGGCCGCTGCGCTTAGTGGTATTCAAGCAGGACTTGAGTATGTGGATGTCGCAATAAATGCAGACGGAAGTGTGAGATCGCTTCATGACAACGTGAATGGCAAAACATTCGTGTTCGAGTATGACGACAACCGACTACTCCGAAGTATCTACGACGGAGCGAAGAAGTGGTCTATTCGGGATGTCGGAGAGAGGATCGCAAGCATTATTCATTAATTTAATTTTTTATCATGATTAATTTACAAGTAGATCGAAGACTGGATAGGACGACGAGCGTAAAGGGACTAAATATTGCTCCGGTTACTAAATTCGCTGAATGGAGCAGACAGGGAATGGTCCAGTGGCCAGCAGTCAAAGCTCAAGGGAAGCTCACCATCCAAAACCAGCCATCGCCAGGAGAAACCATTACCATCGGCACAAAGACTTACTCTTTTGTAGCTAGTCTTGTCACCAACACTGACGGACAGATTGTGATCGGTGGAAGCGTTGCGGCAACTCGAGCAAATATTCTAGCTGCAATCAATCTCTCCGGACTTCCAGGAAGTCAGTACGCATCGGCAACCTCTCTCAATGGTGATGTGGAGGCAACTGCCATCATCGGCAATGATGTTATTTTCACTTCAAAAGTTGGTGGTACTGCTGGTAACTCAATTGCTACAACATCAACTCTTATAGCTCCGAACGCATTTGATGCGGCAACTCTCGGAACATACCGAGCCGGTGCAGCTGCAAGCGATGCAGACTCGATCATTGTCCCTGGATATCGTGGCTGTTTTAACAACTATGTGAACAACCAATATAATCCTCGAGAAAATTTCTACATTGGTCGGTCATCATGGGACGGCGATCAAGACCGAGGATTCGGTATTCAAGAAGAACTGATCCGAGAATGTCCTGATCATGATTTTCTGATTGCTGCAGGAGCTACTCGTAAGATGTATTCTCCCAATTTCCTTGAGAGAAGAATCAAGACCGTTCGATCTCTGACCCTATATACAAAACTTCGTGATATGGAGGCACAGACTCTTTCATCACCCTTTGCAAAAACTACAAGTAATCGTGTCTTTAAAACGATTGAACTCGACTCTACCCGATTCATTACTTTTTATCGGCAGCAGGCAGGTACAACTGGTATCTATGCCGTGGTTGGAAATACAAATGCGAACGGAACCATCACATGGGGCGCGCCACTCATCATGTACACAGTCGACTGGTACAACGAAAACTTCGATGCGTGCCTCATCAACACTGACAAGGTTCTTATTGCACTTCCAGTTGGTGGATCAAACTACATCAATACCGCAGTCGTGACTATTTCAGGTACGGGTATCGCTCTCAACACACCGGTCCAGATTGTGGCGGTAGCACCAAGCTATAAACAGCTCGTAAAAGTTGGAACTGACAAAGCAATCCTAGCTTTCGAAAACGGGTCTGCCATCAATCTTTACTGTGTTTCAGTATCGGGAACAGTGCCGTCATACGGAACTCTTGCGAGCATAGCTTCGACCTCAAAACCACTTCTTGCAGCAAATGGCACTGACAAATGCCAGCTGGCATACATCGGAAGCGGTGGATGGTATTCGGCCGTCGTCACAACTTCAGGAAGCACAATCACTGTTCAGGCAGGTCTCCAAATCAGCTACGACACTAACTACTCTTACCGATATAACCTGCTCTACCAAATTACGACAGACACGTTCATGTTTTGGAGTCATTGGGGACAGATTCTATATCAGGGTCGTGATCGATATCGAGCTGGTCTCATCACCGTTTCGGGTACAAACACCACTCTTGCAAATAGCAACTATCTGCCTGCTGGATGGTGGGGAGATCGCATGTTCTATGTAAAACCAATTGATGCCACGAGCTTCTACATGTACGGCTATGAAAGTAATCGTCTGACTGGTGCAAAAGTTACGCTCTCTGGAACCACACTTACTTTCCCACAGATGACATACAAAAGCTTCGGTTGGAATGAGAATCAGGGCGACCAGCAAATTTACAAGTACCAAATCTACAACACCTTTCCTGAAATCGGCGACCCAGTGAACTGTAATGGAAACATGTTCTTTATTTGCACTGACAACAATGCGAATGGAGCAATATCCATATTCAGTGATAAAGCATTCAGTTTTGACCTATACAACGGCGATGACCTTGTCGGTACATACACAAAAACCGATCTCGGATTCATGCAAAAAATAAATGTTGACCTTCCAATCTACAAAGAGGAGTTCGGCATAAAAATAAAAAGCAATGACAGCGTTGCTCGAACTGTTCAGGTGGATCACCTGTACTTGTTAATCGATTAAAAATAAATGAATTCTTACACGATACAATACGGCGATACTCTGAGCGGAATCGCATCAAAGACCGGTAAGAGCATCCAAGAACTGATGCGTCTTAATCCGTCTATTACTGATCCCAACAAAATATATGCTGGGCGTACTTTGTCGTTAGGAACATCAGCACCAGCTCCCGCACCAGCACCGACTCCTGCAGCAAAACAAACCATCGCTCAAGTAGCAAAGGTATCGGTTCCATCATATGTCGAAGACCCGACCACTACACAGATTGGAAATAGTTATAAAAGCACAGCTACATCGCAGATAAATGAGGAAGCCATCAGAGCAGCAACGAGGTCCCGTATTCAAGGTCAAATTGATGCTATAAATGCCGCCGTTCAAGATCAGATTATAAACTTCAGAAATACGACAGGAAAGAATCGCCAAGGGCAAAGTTATGCTCTTGCTGCTGCCGGTGGTCGAATCGGTAGTGCAACTGGTGAGTCAGAATTTCAAACCACTGAAGATTACAATAATCGTGAGGAGCAGACTTATCGTGATGAGGCAAATCTTAAAGTTTCTCAATTGTTTGGTCAGGCAAACAGAGATGCTGATACTGAAATCAAAGCAAGAAAAGAGTCGATTCAGCAGGGAATCGATAAATATTTTGAATTTTTGGATAACCAAGGGAAACGAAAGCGTGACCAAGTGTCGGCATTCGTCAAAAACATGCTTGCACTCGGCGTTGATCCGACATCCCTTAGTGACTCTGACTTTCAGAAGCTTCAGGATCAATATGGATTCACTAAGGATCAGCTCTCAACTCTATATAACGATGCCAAAGCAGAAAAAGATCAGACAGCAATCACGACTGAGAAAGCCAAGGTTGATCTCGATAAAGCTAAGAATGATGCAAACCAATTCAGCCTCAATGAAGGTGATGCTCGTTATGTTTATGATCCAGAAACTGGTACTGCAAAACTTATTGCAGCTCGAGCAAAGACTTATGCACCCAAGGGTGATGGCTCTGACTCTCCTGGCTCTACTCTCGGATACGATGATCCAAATTACACACTGGATTCAATTCGTAAATCAAAAGGCGGAAGATTCCTTACTCAGGGTGAACTCAAACCTATTACGGATATTCAAACAATTGTTGGTCAGACCGAGGCACTTTCAACTCTTATTGGAAGTGTTGATACTGGTCCAATTGTTGGAATCGTAAAAAGTGCAAATCCATACGATACAAAAGCTCAGCTTATGAAAGCAGAGATCACAGCTATCGTGCCTAAACTTGCTCGAGGTGTGTACGGAGAAGTAGGTGTGCTCACTGATGCTGATATCGAGAATTATTCTCGCACTATCGCAAGCCTCAAGAATACTGCGGACGTAAACAAAGCAGTGATGGCAATGACACTTGAGATTGCAACTCGATCTCTCGCAAATCAATTGAACTCTCTATCGGCCGGTGGGAGGGATGTCTCTAAATTTGAATCAATCTACACAGGTCTTAATGCAAAAGCTTCTTCAATCAAATCTCAACTCGGTGTCGGACAAGCTCCGGCAGCAGAATCTGCAGCTTTCACAAGTAAGAGCGGAAAGACCTATAACCTTCCAAATTAATTTATGCTCACACGATTACAAATACAAGATAATATCGATGCGTTAGAAGAACAGGGCGCAAGTCATGACGAGATTCAGGAATGGCTCGATAGTTTACCTAAGCAATCTTCTCAAGCATCGGCTGAAGCTCCGAAGAAAGAGGGAATTTTTAAAAAGATAGGTAAAGCTGTCATTTCAAGTGAGCTTAAATTCGGAAAAAGCATTGCTGATGCGATGCCATCTTTCGTGCCAGGAAGTGCTGCATGGACGAATAAACAAAACGAACAAATTATGGCAAATCAACATGCCATGATGGAAAATCTTCTTGTTCAAAGAAAGAAACTCAAAGCAGAAGGCAAAGATACTTCACGAATCGATGCTGCAATCCAAGATATGCAGGAACAGATGAGTAAACCTGCAATTGATATCAACGAGACGAATGCTTCGGTAAATAAAACTGCAAAGCAGGTATTTGGTGAAGGTCTTGGTGTGGCTGCAGATATTCTTTCGGCTGGATCATACGGCAAAGCTGCTCAAGGCGCACAGAGCGGTAAGTTACTTATCGCAGGAAAAGCCTCAGGCAAGGTCGCAACTGTGCTCGGTAAAGCCGGTATCGGAAGCACAGTCTCTCCTGCAGCCGGAGCACTTCCAAGCATCATCGGTGGAGGTACAAAAGCCCAAGCAGCTCTCAAAGGTGCATGGCAGGGTGCAAAACAAGGTTTTACCTCTGGTGCTGTTTGGGGCACTGCTCAAGGTGCTACTCGAGCGATGCAGGATAACAAAAGCAATGTCGACATCGCCTCAGATGCTATTACTGGTGGCGTGGTCGGAGGTGTGGCGGGTGGAACTGTTGGTGCAATTGTCGGAGGCACAAGCGGATACATCAATCGTCGACGAGAGATTAATCGAATGCTCAAACCTTCAATGACACCGGATGAGACGATGAACTCTCTCCATAAAGAAATTGCGACTCATGCCGACGAAACATCATTTAAAACTTCTATCGAGAAAGGCGACCTTACTATTGATCAGGTGTATCAAAAGAATGGTGCTCTTAATCCTGAACTTGCGAAAGGAAGGATAGACGACATCGCAGCAAATCTTGACCTTAAGGTCCCAGGAGCAGGAGAGAAATACAAAACTCTCATTGATCCAAACAATACGAGCTTCGATGAACTCATTTCAAAAGCTGATGATGTGATCGACGAGAGCAGGAAGATTCCTGCTGAGGCAATCAAGTACACAGTGAATGCTGAGGGTAAGAAAGTTGTCGATACAAAAGCAAATGAAGCTCTTAAAGCGGGTATTGCAGATCAAGATATTGCTTTCATTAAAAATGCTTCTAAAGATGATAAGAAAATATTCGAAAAAGCTATGAAGGTTGCTGAGCAAGCATCAAAAGATAAAACTTATGCGCGTCAGCCAGTTGAGCAGGCAGGTAGGGTAATTATCGATCAAGCAAATACTGTAGAAAATGCTCGTATGACAGTCGGGTCTGAGCTTGGCGTAGTCAGGTCGAAGCTTGCGGCTGTACCAGTGAATGTTACTGATACTGCACAAAACTTTTATGACGATCTATCTGATGCCGGTATCACGATCGGCAATGATGGTCTCGATTTCTCAAAATCAAAATATGCGAATGTACCAAAGATTCAGAAATTAATTGAAAGTGTTCACCAACGATTAGTGAGCGCAGGGGATACACCGAACGTAAAAACTGTAGATATGATTCGACAGCAGCTTGGTACTGAAGTTGATCTCGGAACTCTTGAAGGGAATCTCGATAAAAGTGCAAAAAGAATTCTTCAAAAGGTTTACGGAGGCCTCGGAGAAAATATCACTTACATTGATCCAAAGTATGCAGAGCTCTCTGACCAATATTCAAAACTTTCAAGTGCAATGGATTACTTCCAACGAGCACTCGGAAAAGATTTTGATGCAACAAATATTAATTCTTCACTGAAAGCAGGCGAAGTCGGCCGACGAATGCTTGGCAACGCTGCATCACGTCCATTAGCTGTAGTTGAAAATATCCAAGACCTTGCTCGAACATACGGATATAACCCAAATGTTGATTCTCGCAGTCAGATTCTTTTTGCAAGCTTCTTAGAAGATCTCTTTGGTACGACTCAGACACAGAGTCTTCAAAGCCAGATGACAAAGGGTGTAAACGCAGCTGAGGAAGCTACGGGAGCTCTTACTGATGCCGCCACAGGCAATGCCAGCGGTCTTATGTCCAAAGCTCTCCGTAAAGGTATCAATCTGGTCCGAAATATCACCCCAGAACGCCAAATTGAGGCCATACGAGCACTCATTACTCCTTAAAGTAATGCACCATTTTTTGCCAAAAAGCGGATTTAAGCTTATGGCATGGATAAAACAGATGGATTCAAGAAATTTCTTTATAACCAAGTCTCATTGGTGATCGGGATTGTCGGCGTATCTTTTGGAATTTTTAATATGCTCCAAGCTCCCAAGAGCGATATTCAGGTGATTGAGGCTCTCAACAATATCAGAGACAACCACATTCATACGATAGAGGAAAACGTAAAGCGTATAGACGAAACTAACACCCAACAATATCAGGATACAAGCGATCGACTGACAAAAATTGAGACGATTCTTCAGGAACGATTACCATCTAAAAAATAATTTATGAATATTCCATTTCAACAGACTTTAAACTATGCAACTGGTCCTACAAAGAAGATCGTTGTTGTACTTCATTTCACACTAGGAGCATATAGGGGAGCGGTAGAGTGGCTCTCAAATGCCAACAGACCGAATCGATCATCAGCCCATTTTGTTATCGGCCGAAATCAGGGAGAGATCGTGCAGCTTGTAAAAGTAACTGATATTGCATGGCACGCAGGAGGCATAAGCAATCCAAATGATCGAGCAAAAAAGATTATGCTCAAGAATTTGGACGGCTCATATGTGAATCCCAACCAATACACCATTGGTATCGAGCTTGCGGCCGGATATGACGTAGATCAGGACGGATTGGTCGAGCCGAATGAGAATGATGTCACCGAATGGCAGTATCAACAGCTCACTGAGCTTGTGAAGTCTTTCGTAAATAATCCAGAAACTGCATTTATTCTTGATCCGAAGAATATCATCATTCATGGAGATATCGCTGACTACAAAGAAAAGCCTGAGATTGTTCGTACCGAACTTCTCAAGCGATTGTTTCCGGTCCAGCCAGTAAATAAAGAAGCGATCAAGTCTCAAATTATCAGCTTGCTAAACCAACTATGAGATATGTATCACAAATTCTCATAGCGATCGCAGCATTTCTGTTTGCGTATGCGGTCTGGCTCGAGCATGTGCATTAATAATTAAAAAATATTTATGAGTAAAATTTATACATCAGCAAGTAAGATCGTTTTCATTCTCATGGCAGTCGCAGTGATTGTTGGAATGTTTTATGGAAAGGTAGATGCGAAGGATTTCATGATTCTGGCGTCTATGGCTTTCTCATTCTACTTTGCCAACAAAGGGGAGAGTAACGAACCTTTCGCAGGTAAATAAGGGCTTATAGAGCAAAATAGAGCCTAAAAATAGCCCTATATAGGGCTGTTTTTAGTGTATTTATCCACATTGGTGTGGTTGTTGCCTTATCTAATACTATCTGATACAATGTGATACGTACTGAGTATTACATACCTATGGACGAAATAAAGGCAAAATTTAATAAAAGAATTCAAACACCCGAGCCTCATATCGTGGGTCTTTTGGCTGAGATCGATGGTATTCGAGGAGAATTTAAATCGGGTCTTAGAATGACACCACAAGCAATCACTAGTCTCAAGAGATCGGTGCTTGTTACATCTGCCGGAGCTTCTACTCGTATTGAAGGCTCCAAACTTAATGACAAAGAAGTTGAAGAAGTTTTGCAAGGACTCGCTAACTCAAAATTTGCTGAGAGAGATTACCAAGAAGTGCAGGGATATCTTGAAACACTTCAAAATGTTTTCAATAGTTTTGAAAATCTTCCGCTCAGAGAAGGTGTAATTTCGTCATTGCACAAAGAATTGCTCAAATACTCGAGTAAGGATGATCTTCATCGTGGCAAATACAAGCAAAAGGAGAACATCGTAGGTGTTCAGAGGGCAGATGGCACGATTGCAAAAATTGTTTTCGATACAACACCAGCTTGGCTTGCTCCAAAAGAGATGAAAGAGCTTGTTGATTGGACTTTTGAGGCATTGGAAGAAAATCGCTACCATCCGCTTCTAGTAATTGCCAATTTCCTCGTTGATTTTCTCAAAATTCACCCATTTGAAGACGGAAATGGGAGACTTTCACGTGTCCTCACCAATCTTTTGCTTCTTCGATCAGGCTATCAGTTCGTGCAGTATGTCTCCCATGAGCAGATTGTCGAGAGACGAAAAGACGAATACTATCTTGCTCTCAAAAAGTCCCAGGATACTTTTGGCAAGGAAAATGACACTATCGCACCTTGGCTTAATTTCTTCTTGGCGGTCATAAAAGAACAGGCAACCAAGGCTCTTGTTTATCTTCAAGAAGAAAAGTTTGAAGATACCTTGTCACCGAAGCAACTCGAGGTATGGAAGTATCTCTCGGGCAACGGAGAAACTAGCCCAGGTGATATCGCAAAGGCGGCAGGGATCGAAATAACTACAGTACGCAAAGCATTGGGTCGCCTTGTCGAACTTGAAAAGGTGAAAAGAACTGGCCGAGGCCCAGGAACTCGCTATGTCAAAATATAATGAAAAAGAAAACCACTAAAAACAAATATAGATTCATCGACTTATTCGCAGGAATAGGAGGCTTTCACATTGCTTTCAATAAAGCTGGGGGTGAATGTGTATTTGCGAGCGAATGGGATGAGAAGGCTAGGAAAACTTATGAAGCGAATCATAGAAAAACAGACCCAGAGCTTTTTGAATCTGGAAATTTCGCAGGCGACATAACCAAAGTTGATGCAAAGAAAGTTCCAGATCATGAAATTTTAACGGGAGGATTCCCGTGTCAGCCTTTCAGTCATGCGGGTTTCAAGAAAGGATTTACCGACTCTCGAGGGACTCTGTTCCACGATGTTGCAAGAATCATAAAAGAAAAGCAACCGAAAGCTTTCTTTCTTGAGAATGTCAGTCATCTATTCAAACACGATGATGGTAAAACTTTCGCAACTATCAAGAAAATAATCGAGGAAGACCTCGGGTATTCTTTCTATTATAAAATTGTCAAAGGCACTGACTTCAATGTGCCACAGTTCAGACCGAGATTGTTCATGGTTGGATTCAAGGACAAAAAAATTAATTTTGAATTCCCGAAGCCCGTAAAACTGACAAAAACCATGTCGGATATTTGGGGAGGGAAATGTTCCAGAGAAGTGGGATTTACTTTGCGTGTCGGGGGGAGAGGTTCCAAGATAACAGATCGGAGAAATTGGGACTCTTATATAGTGGACGGAAAAGTCCGAAGACTTTCTCCTGTTGAAGGACGAAGAATGATGGGACTTCCTGAAAGCTTTATTTTTCCTGTTACCGACATACAGGCGATGAAGCAGTTGGGGAATGCGGTGGTCGTACCAGCCATTACCGCAGTTGCCAAGCAAATAATAAAAACATTGGACGAACATGAACGAGCATAAAACCATAAAGGGTAATAAGGGCGAATGGAGCGAATTTTACGCATTCATTAAAATACTTGCCGACAGGCAGATTTTTGCAGCGGATGAAAATTTGAAGAAACTCAGCGATAAATTTTTTACGGTCCTCAAAATAATCAGAGAGGAAGCGAAGAACGGAAAGATAACTTACGATCTACAATCCGATGGAAACGAAATAGCGATCTATAACGAGAAAGGAGATAAAATCGGAACCGCCAAATCCGACAATATCAAAAAAGAGGTAGCCGCCATTTTTTCAAAGATGAAAGAGGAAGCTAAGACCGCTGCATTTTCAATATCGGTGGCAGACAGTCTCATTGAAGAATTGGGTTGCACTCAAATCAAGGCTTCAAGCGGTAGCAAAGCCGATTTGATGCTTATGATACACGACAGAATAACCCCGACGACACCCGAGTTGGGATTCAGCATCAAATCAATGTTGGGATCGCCCTCGACTCTCCTTAACGCTTCGGGAGCAACCAATCTCATTTTCTCAGTTCAGGGATATAAAGGAAATATCGAGGAAGTGAACGCGATTGAAGGGAAGTCGAAGATGAGAGATCGAATGAAGCATATCGCCACACACGGAGGAATTGTGAAATTCGAAGGAGTGCACAGTCCGGTATTCAAGAAAAACTTGTCCAAAATCGATACGATTTTCCCCGAGATAATTGCGGAAATAATGAAAGCGTACTATTCGGGCAAGGGTTCGACCATGGAAGAATTGGTGACGGGAATTCTCGAAAACGACGAGTTCAAAACCAAGTATAACCTCGACAGGGGCGATTACGAATACAAAATAAAGAATTTTTTGGTATCGGTGGCGCTGGGCATGACTCCGAAGAAAGAATGGGACGGATTCACCAAAGCTCACGGCGGATACATTGTAGTAAAAGAAGACGGAGAAATCGTTTGCTATCACCTCTACAACAGAGACGAGTTTCAGAACTATCTCTATAAGAACACCAAATTGGAAACGCCGAGTACCACGCGCCACGGATACGGGTCTATTTATAAAGAGGGCGACAATCTGATGATGAAATTAAATTTGCAAATCAGATTCATCAAATAACGACTCGGCAAACTGTCGCCAACAGCGTAAAAAAAGTTTATAATAATGATACTAATGAGTTCAAATCGTAAAACAATTAAAGTTATAGATTTATTCTGCGGTATCGGCGGTTTGACTCATGGACTCATCAAGGAGGGGTTGGATGTGGTGGCAGGAATCGACAACGATTCGTCATGCAAATTCGGATACGAATACAACAACAAAACCCAGTTTATTGATAAAGACATTCTCAAAGTAACCGCCGAGCAGGTAAACGGTTTGTTCGGTCCCAAAAAGGATTCAATCAGAGTGCTTGCGGGTTGCGCTCCATGTCAGCCATTTTCAAAATTAAACCTCAAAGAGGTCACACAAAAACAACTTGAACCTCTGGGTAAATTTGCCCAACTTATTGCCGAGACTCTGCCTGATATCGTATCAATGGAAAACGTAAGCGGGCTCGCAGACGTGAAAAAATATCCCGTATTCGCAAACTTCCTCAAGACTCTTGACGATAACGGCTATAAATATAAATACGAGGTTGTCGATGTGTCGGAATTCGGAGTGCCTCAAAAGAGAAAGAGACTCGTACTTCTCGCTTCAAAATTTGGAGAGATATCCTTGATAAAAAGAACTCACAAAGACAAACGTGTGACGGTTCGAGATGTTATCAGTCACCTTGAACCAATAAAAGATGGCGATGTTAGCAAAAAAGACCCCCTGCATCGAACTCGAAAACTCGCTCCAATAAATCTAAAGCGCATAAAAGCTACGCCTCACAATGGAGGTAATTCTGATAGCTGGTCTGACGATTTGATGCTAGAGTGCCACAAGAAAGAGTCTGGAAAGACCTACAGTAGCACCGTATATGGCCGAATGCGATGGGATGAGCCTGCACCAACTATGACCACACAGTGTATTGGTCTCGGAAACGGACGTTTCGGGCATCCGAAGCAAGATAGAGCGATCAGTCTTCGAGAAGCCGCTATTTTTCAAACATTCCCAGAAAATTACAAGTTCGTACCTTCAAACGAGCCGATCGTCGTAGCTCGTGTGGCAAAATTCATCGGCAATGCAGTACCAGTAAGACTCGGATCGGTAATCGGCAAGAGTATCAAGAGCCACCTCAAATCCTATGAAAAAAACTAATGACCAATTCTCCTTCGAAATATCTCTAAGCGTTCTAAACCACCTCGGAAGAAACCTTTATCGTAGTTTTGCCACAGTTTTGGGCGAAGCGATTTCAAATGCCTGGGATGCTGATGCGGAAAATGTCCAAATTTTCATAGACCGAGAAAACAGCAGTTTTTTCATAAAAGACGACGGTATAGGAATGTCGAAAGACGATTTTCAAAATAAGTTTTTGAGGATCGGTTACTCAAAAAGGAAGGATGGGGGATCAAAGTCAGCGAAAAAACGTCCTTATATAGGCAGAAAAGGTATCGGGAAACTGGCGCTCCTTTCATGCGCAAAGAAAATTACGATCATATCAAAGCAAAAAGGAGGCAAATATGTCGGAGGTATCATTGATAACTCGGGTCTTGATAACGCAATCAAGCAAGACCTCACTCCTGACAAATATCCGCTCGGAGAATGGTCCGAGGAAGTTTTTGCAAAACACATTGAAGGACATGAGCAGGGAACCTTAATATATTTTGAAGGATTGAATGACGGTATAAAAAACAGTTTGGAGTTTTTGAAGAAAATAATCGCTCTGTATTTCAGATTTTCTCTGCTCGATAATTCTTTTAATATTTTTATAGACGATGAGAAGATTACTCACGAATGTCTTGACGACCTTGCTCAAAAAACAGAGTTTCTTTGGAGGATCAATGCCCATGATGATCCTTATGTGAAGGGTTTGGAGAATCGATTCACTCCTGAAAATAATGAACAAAGAACTATCAGTGTCGATAAGCCAGATATCAAAGGATTCATCGCTTCCGTCGAGCGCCCTAGAGACCTGAAAATAATGACGACCGAGGAACGTATCGGTATTGATCTTTTCGTGAACGGAAGATTACGTGAAAGAGACATATTGAAGCACATCCCGACCTCTCGAGTGGCTGAAAGCTATCTCTACGGACAAATTCATTATAACGATCTTGATGAAGGCGCGGATCGTTTTACCAGCAGCAGAGAGGGAATAGTTGCCGACGACCCTACTTACAAAGAATTTCTCGATCTTTTCCGAAAGAAAGTGATTGGTCCCGTTATCGATGACTGGGATAAGTGGAGAATCGCGCACAGGAAGGATGGTGATTCTGAAAATGACGCTATTCCAAAGAAGGACAGGAAGTCCCGAGAGCTTTACAACGCTGTTTCGGATGAGTACACCATGCCCACTAATTCTGCCAACAAGAAAAAAGTTGATGGATGGGTTAACGGCTTGGCCGACGACGCTCAGTATAACTTTTCTTCCTACGCCGAGTGTTTTTTAGGAGAAAATCTGATCAGGAAATATGTTAAGGATCAAGGCATTGCTCTCACATCGGTCGCCAATGATCAAATAACGGAATGGAAAACCAGGGAGGCGGAAAATAAGAGGCAGGGTAATATAAGCATCGACATAATGGAAAATGGTGAAGACCTGAGCTACCTTGGCATGGATACCTTAACCTTTTTGGTTGATGTGCCACCCGCTCCTGGAAGCGCGAACTCAATGAGACAAGATGCCAAGGAGTATAAACCTTTGAGAAATGCAGTGATGCACACTGCCATTTTGACAGATGCAGCAAAAGCAAAGTTGTCTTCGGTATATGAAAATATTAAAGGGCGAGTAAAGACTCTGCTTTCAGGAAGTAATTAAAATATATGAAAGAAGAACAGCTAGAAATTATAAATGAAAATGATGAGGTAATCGGACTTGAATCACGGAAGGTTATCCATCAAAAAGGGTTGCTTCATAGAGAGATTCACATCTGGTTTATTACCCCTGATCGAAAGATCATTTTCCAGCATCGTGCAAAAGACAAAGATACTTATCCAGACAAACTAGATGCGACAGTTGGAGGACACGTTGATCCTGGTATGACATATGATGATACTGCAATAAAAGAAGGTAGGGAAGAAACTGGAGTCACTCTTGATTTAGCGAAATTGAAGTTGGTGAGAAAGATACACAAGAAAACTTTTGATGAGGATACAGGGCTCACAAATAATACAATCCGGTCCCAATATGCATATCTCTTTGAGGGAGGTATCAGTGATTTACAGATTGAGACAGGTAAGGCAATTGGGTTTGAGGCATGGCCAATTGATTCTCTATCAAAATTAACTGAAGAAGATAGGTCTAAATTTATTCCCGCAATCCTCTCCAAAGAATTTCTCGATCTTTTTGAGGAAAGTCAGAGGGTATTAAATTTAAAATAATTTATGAAAATTTACGTATTAGGAAGTAATAGTTTTGTTGAAGAAATGGTCATGTGCAAAGATGAGCTTTGCAGAATTGGTCACGATGGTTGGATTCATCCTGATTACGAAGCACACGTCCGAGGCGAAAAGAGAGCATTTCCTGATACTACGGTCCCAGGAGAGAGCGCCGACTTCAAACGGGCAAACAACTACATCAAGACCCATTATAAGCATATTTTGGAAAGTGACGCTGTTCTTATCGTAAACCTTGAAAAGAAAGGAGTTAAAAACTATATAGGTGGCAATTGTTTGATTGAGATGGGTCAGGCATACGTGACTGATAAGAAAATTTTTTTGCTCATGGATATTCCGCTCACCTTGCCATATCTTGATGAGATTAAGGCAATGGACCCTGTTTGTCTACAAGGAGATTTAACAAAAATAAAATAACCAATATGATAATTACAATTTGCGGATCAATGAAATTTAATAATGAGATGATTACACTTCAGAAGGAGTTGGAATCGGCTGGTCATACCGTTTATATGCCAATTGCAATTGAAAATCTTGATTATTGGCAGGAAGACGGAGCAAAACGAGTTGAAGCGAAGAAAGGACAAAATCTTGTAGCGACCCACATGGATAAAATCGAAAAATCAGAAGCTATTCTGGTTGCAAACTATACAAAAGGAGATTCAAAAAATTACATTGGGGCAAATACATTTCTCGAGATGGGTTTTGCTCATTACAGAGGTAAAAAGATTTTTGCATTAAATACACTGCCTGATCAGAAATATATCAGTGACGAACTTCTCTCCTTTGATCCAATCATCTTAAACGGGGATATAAGTAATATTTCTTAATATTTATGTGGCTTATTTATTCATTAGCAGCTTCGCTTTTTTGGGGATTAACCTATGTTCTAAATGAACGGGTCTACAAACATATCTCTTTTCTCACCTCACTAGTGATCACTTCCTTCTTTGCTTTTGTAACTCTGGGATTAGTCTCCTATTTTACTCGAAATCTACAGAAAGACCTTCATACAATTGTTTCTTCCGAGGCTGTATTATGGCTTGTGGGTGGTGGGGTAGTCACACTTATTGTTGCAGAAGTTTTCATCGGTCTTTCTATCAGTTCTAAAAACGCAACCTTATCGGGACTTATCGAAATTTCGTACCCAATTTTCATTGCATTATTTTCCTATCTCCTTTTTAAGGAAAATCAACTAACTTTACCTACAGGTATAGGGGCATCTCTTATTTTTATTGGTATAGCAGTAATCTACTTTTTTAATAAATAAATGAGTAATTATTTTTTTCTAGCATTTATCATTACGATCATAATCACACGTCTATTTCTTTTTCTTAATCCTATCCCTGCACCAACAATAGGGAAGTTCAGAACGCATCATTACATGTTCGGAATTTTGGGAATTATAGTCGGTCTTCTCACACATTGGCTCGTGGTATATGCAATAGGATGGGGCCTTTTCATAGATGAACTGACATATCTTCTCATGAGAGGAAAAAATCATCAGGATAATTATTCTAAAGTCTCACTGTTTGGAACCCTGATCTTTGTAATTCTTGTTTTTCTTTTAAAAGATTATCTCTTACTTTTATATAGCTTTTAGGTAAAAGTATGGTAATTTAAGATTAAAGTTAACTTAAACAAAAGGAGGATACCATGCAATGGATTAGTGCAATGCGTCCCCCTTGCGGGACGTTAACAGCTCTTTTAGTGATCTCGGGGTTTCTCTACGGCCACCAGCCAATTGACTGGAGTGTTGTTGTTGCGGTGTTTTTCATAACCTCAATGGCAATGCTGATCAACGATTACCATGACAGAGAAATTGATGTTGCTAAGGGGAAACTTTTAGCAAGCAGTCAACCAGTATGGTTTCTGCGCTATGCTGTGGCGTTTGCAGTAATCAGTCTCGGACTCTGTCTTGTTGTTTGGTCACGTAATTCACATTTCGGAATGCTGTGCGTGGGCATGTGGATCACATCTATAGCCTACAACAAAGCTCAGCGGAATCCTGTGGCAAAGAATATAATTGTCAGCATAAACGTCGGGGCAACAATTTTATTTCCTTTGCTCGCAGGCAGTAAGGTTTTCGAATTGTGGATCATGGCAGTCCTTATCGTTCTCATAATAACCGTAAGGGAGTATATGAAGGACGTGGAGGACATGGAGGTCGATCGTGGCAAGAAACGAACGCTCGCATTGGTCATGAATAGTAGGATCAGGAGGGATTCAGCAATACGCTGGAAACATCTCATGACTCTGCTCCTAGTGGCGTTAATGGTCGGGTGTGCAATCAATTACTAAGGACTGGAGAGGAAGCGCTGGTGCGTTTCTGCCAGTCCTTTCTCTTTCTACTTGCTAATACGATAAAATCGTGTTATGTTTTGTCGCAGCACAGTAGTCAGTTAATTTTAACCAACAACACGAAAGGAGGGTGTCCATATGGCCCAAAAGCCTGTCATTGCATACATTGAAAGTAGTCATAGCGGAATGAGTGATGATAATCACTACCGTGATGCCCTCAGCTTTTTTCTGAGACAGCATCTTGGGTGTGAAGTCATCATTTACGATTACGATCGTGATTTTGAGGAAGACCTAGCGCGAGTTCAAAAACTCTCGAAAGGTAGTCAGCTGATCGCGGTCATCGTGAAGCAGCAAGAATATGATGATCAGCACACGAGAGTGATTCAAAAGGTTCGTTTGGATGTTTCCAAAACTTTACCTGTCGTGGTAATTCCCGATTGGCGAGGTGAGGAGAGGTTCAACGGACTTCCAGACGATCTGCTCGTTTACACGCACGACCACAGCAGTCCCGAACTAGTGGAGCTGATCAACAACCTGATCAGCGTCTGGAAGCCTGGCCTTAATTGGCTCGGCGCACAGACGACAGAGGATCAGGTGATCCTTATGGCTCAACTGGAAAACGCTTATCGAAAGCACTACCTTGATGATGAAGACGATGGAATGCTCGGTACTCCCGATCGTAACCATCAAATCGTTGCCGAGGCGCTACGACTCAAACTGCTTCCCTCGATTTGCCTAAAGGCCGAGTTTGACGACACGATTGAGAGAAAGACTCGAGTGTTTGTCACCGCAGAGCCTTCGGTGTATCAAAAGGAAGTAGAGAAGATCAAGGCGATGAGTGATGATGAGCGGAAGGAATTCGATCACTCTTTGGATCGAGCAAGAGGCCACATGCCAGCTGAAGGTGGGGGCGTTTATGTGACTCGCGCATCATGTGGCGAGAATGTAAACGGCATCGCCATTGATCCAGTGACTCTGGAAACCTATGTGACGCATCGCTTCGGCGAGCATCACATGGCGAAGGATATGCTGGCTCGTCGCATTGAAGTAATCGAGGAGCTCAAGAAGGGAAGGAACGGGTCCGAGAACCACGACGAAGATGCCGAGTATCGGGTCAAGTGGCGCATAATGGCTGGACTGATCTTTTCGGAGATCGACGGCTTCACCACTCCTATCGTGCGTTTGTATAAAGAGCATGGCGTCAACGAGGAGGACTCGAAAAAGGTTGTGGCCTTCTTATTGCGAGAACAGCGATTCATTCCGGTCGATTTTGACGGAAAGGTGATGGAATGCTAGTACAGGGACCAACGTTCAAACCGTTGGTCCCTATTTTTATATTTTTTCTACTTCGTACTCAACCCTTGCAGTTATTTGATAGACTCGTGTAGCGCTGATTTTAAACTTACGGCCGGTTTCTTCTTGGGTATGAAAGTTCCCATCAGTTAAACCATTCCTAAATTCAAAAATTTCAAAATAGCGAGGCAAAAACTTTAACTCTTTTTTGTGCGAAGTATATTTTTTGATCAAACTAGGATTTGGTTTGTTCATCTTACTTATGAATTAAAGATAATATATTTTCGTGAACTTTGTTATTGTCTATTTGATATTTTACAAAGCCCTCATCTGCCTCGGAGAAAACCATAAAATTACTGCCATTGAATTCATCACTCGGTATTAGAAAAATACGGTCGATGGGTTCTGCTTTGTTTAAAGCGATACTTACTGCAAATACGTCTTTATAATTTCTCATTTCCTCTTTAACTACGAAGCATCGGTAGGGTACATTTTCCTGCTGGAAGCTTACGCTGTAGGTAATTGGAATCTTCTTTATTTCTTTTTCAATATCATCCTCTGACAAGCCCTTCTCAGTAAATAACTCTTTAATTTCTTGTTCAACTAGTCTTTTTGCTTTGTTTATTGAGCAGATTCCTTTCTTCCATCGTGATGGCATCAGCCAATAGAGACGTTCCTGTGCTTCCCAGAACATCTTAGGATCTACTACAGCAGGGAAGGCGTTGGGAGTAATGACCCATTCACTTCTTGGATTTTCAACCTGCTTCTGTTTAAGCCTACTCCATGTCTTATTATAAACTCGAGAGCCAGTATAAACTTCATTTCCTAGAATTCGTAAAACTTTGTCTCTCGACCATTGCTTACCATTTGCAGAGAGGATACCTCTTTCATTTAAAATTTCTGCGATGTCTTGAGGTGTTTTCCATTCTCTTAAAAATAGTTGAAAGATATCTTTTACTGTTTGAGTCGTCTCGTCATTGAGCGGAGTAAAGGTGACACGTTGGTTAGAAATAAGTTTGTGTTGGCCTTTTTTCAATATTCCAATAGGCTTTTTCATTTCATCCAAAAGTAATCGCGCCATGCCGTAGCTTGCCGTACCACCTGCTGAATATCCATCCTTTGAGACTCTAATACAGCCATACCAAACTTTTTCACTAAGTTGGCGAGAGTACTGAGCTGCCATCCAACGCTCCATCGGAGTAATGATACTTTCCGTCATCTCCTGACCCTCTCTAGGAAAACCTCTGGAGATATAGATTACTTTCTTATCGTTCTGTTCACATTGATGCTCATAGTGAGCTGCTTCGTTCTGGTTTTGGAATCTACCCCAGCGAGATACGTCATATACTAAAATGAAGTCGAAATGTGGAGCGTCAGGATTCAATACCCAATTATTTAAAAGACTTTGGAAACCTGGACGATTGGCAGTAAGTCCACTAACTCCTTCGTCTGATTCTTCGTGAATTATTTGGATGTTAAATTTTGCGGCAAAGAGTTGGGCATGTTCACGTTGAATAGGAACCGAATTCTCTTGTTTGTCTTCAGCAGAGTGTCGATAGTAGGCAACAGCTTTTTTTGTTGAATTGGGATTAAGGAATTTCATACTTATAAAAGCTTCTTGAGCTCACGTAATTGGGTTTCTTCTTTTGAACTGAATGGCGTACCATTCTTTCTTTTTGCGCTGATTTCTTGAATAAGCTGCTCGATATGAAGAGAAAAGCCTGACTGAATTGTTTTTATATCTAAAGCAGCAACCGTTGTGTCAGGATCAGAAAGAAACTCGATGATCTCTTTTTCATTTGCAGCTGCTCTTGCAAAAATTTTGGCGATCTTTCGAAAATCTTTTGAACTTCGTATAACTTTATGCCTTACCTTCTCAAAGATAATTTTAATAATATCGTGTACCTCATACTGCTTAACCCTGCGAAGCTTTGGACGTAATCTTACGAACTCTAAGCGGTATGCCTCAGTAAGCTCATACTTTTCCATTACTTGAAGATATTCCAATTTCTGCTCTCTCAGCTGTAGGGAATTTGATACCACAGTTGCTGACATACTTATTAGTTCAGCAAGCTGTTTTATGGTTTTTAAATTCAGACTTGTCTTAATACTATGCAATGCGTTTGATTTTTCCTGAGGCTTCCATGCTCGTCGATTGTTTTGCTTCTCATATCGTCTTAAATGGAGTTCTCCTTCATCAAGATTTGGATAAATTTGGCACATTACACTTTTGAATCCGAGATCCTTTAAACAATCATATCTGCGATGACCGTCAATAATTAAATATCGACCATCCTCAATCTCCATAACCATTAACGGCTCTTCCAGCCCAAATTGCTTAATAGAGTTCATAAGCTTCTCCTTATCTCGAGGAGTTGCATACTCTAATTTTCTAGGCTGATTACTATCAGGCTCTATGTGCTCCAAAGGGAGCTCTTTGAATAAGGTTTTGTGTGTATCCATATATAAAAGGGGAAGTATTTCCATGGCGTCCCAAAATGTCCGAGAACCGCCCAAAATGTCCCGATTTCGATCACCCTACCATAGGTATGTATTCCTGTAAAGAATTTACAGAAAATATATGGCTACAGATATTATGTTTTCGAAAATGTTCTGCTAGATAAAATCTATTTTTGAAACTTCGTTTTTAAGATTTTCTATGTCCGCCAGAACCCTGTTGTAGATGCCGAGAGCCTTTTCATACTCCTGTTTATTTATAGAGTCAGGATTACTCAAGGTTTCTTTGACTGAATTTATGATTTCAAGTTCCTCTGGTGTGACAAAAGTGGCTAAGGAGACGTAAGAATTAGCAAGAACCATGATCTGGTCTTTGATCTTTCTTTTTACTTCATCTTTCGAATCTGCTAGCGTAGTTGAGTCGTTCAACGAAACTGCAAAAGGTGTGTGTCCGAAAAGGAGAGCTTTGTTCGTATTAAATTTTGGGGGTTCGTAAATTGGATTCTTCATGGAATGACTATGATACACAAAAAGCCCACCACATGAGTAGAGGCCGAAGCCCCTCATACCAGTTTCCCAGTATGGCCTGACGGACACCCCATATGATGGGTTCTTTGTGTCCGTCAGGACTTTTTCGCCATGCCAGTGATATCACTAGTTTAGGCTACTTTATATTCAGTTGTGAGTGCATTATAACAGAAACTTTTACTCATTTGAAGGCCTTCGATTTTTATGTCATAAAACAAAAAACTAGGCCACATATACTAAAAATGTCTGGTATGCAAGAAATAAATGGTGCATAAATCTGTGTATTAATTGTGGATGAAAAGGCATGTAAAATTCATTGACGATCAAAACCAGCGGCGCTAGTATTTGCATTAAGAAGCCACCCAAAAAGCTTCGAATTAATTAATAGTCTAATGAGCCTTGGTGTTCCTACGGGAACCTGCCCCTCGAAAGGGCATATATTAACCCAAGTGTTGACGATTTTCAGATTTTATAACCACATCATCCAAGGCCTAGCATTGCCTTCGAGGTTGTTATAGTATCTGTTTCAAGCTTTCTCCTTTGAGCAATCGGAGGTTGCCCAGCTAGTAATAGGTGGGTGGAAAAAGCGTCGCACAAGCCCAGGGTTAATATACTGGGCTTTGTGTTATCTAAACAAATTGTATGTTTACACGATTTGAGGATAAGTACGAGGATTACCTCTTACACCTCGAGAAGGAAGGGAGAAAGGCGAAAACTATAGCGGAACACAGGAAGTTTCTCTACGAGTATTTCCCAGAGAGCTTGCGAAGGAAGTGGTTGTCGAATGTAAGCCGTGCGGACATAGACATTCTGAAGGAAGTCGGCCGAACGCATGGCGAACATGGAGCCACAAGGATGGTTGTCACATTACGAAGATACTTTGACTTTATGCAGTCCCATCTCGGTATGAAAATGCCGTTTGATTGGAGAGATATAAGGGTCCCCGTAGTAAGACAGAAAGAACAGCCGGTATTCGAAGATCATGAATTAGCGACATTGTTCCATGTCATGGAAACTATGGAAGCGGGAAGTGTCCACGGCCGAAGAATGGCATGGACGATGCAGGCATTCTTCGAGACACTATTCGGCACCGGTCTGCGTATTCACGAAGCCTTGAGATTAAATAGAATTGATCTCAACAGCATTAAAGAAAGCGGAAGATTGATGGTTCTTAGAAAAGGAGGGAAGACTTGCGAAGTTTCGTTCTCAGAGCGAGCGATCAAAAAGCTTGAAGAATATTATGGAAGACGTAATGACACAAATGATGCCATGTTCGTAAATTCTTGTGGTGAACGTCTCATAATGGCGACAGCAAGAAGCTACTTTGAAAGACTCAAGAGAAAGTTGCGAGATACTGGTTATCCAGACATTGCAGCAAAACTCAAAAGTCACACGTTCAGAAGAACACTCGCAACATATCTTATAGAGAATGGCGCCGATATAAAGTCGGTCCAAACTATAATGGATCACGAATCGGAGAGAACAACAGTGAAGCATTACATCAGGGTAAACAAGAAACGAGCCCAATTAATTCATCACTATATTTTGTCTCGATTCTCCGTTGATGAACTTGCCAGCCGATGCCGAGAAACCGGAGGCAGAGTACAAGTACGAATGACAGAGAATCAGGGACGCTGGATGACTCTCCGTAATGATGAAATCTCACCCGATTTATTAGCCCACGTGAAGGAGCAGGAGGCTTCTCTAAGACCCGCACACGTCTAGCGCATAATTGACGTACTGGCCACTGATCAAGTATACTTTTATTGTTACAAAGTTTTTTCACAAGTAAGTATACGGATTCACAAAATAGAACTCGGGTGAGTCCGTATTCATTTCAATAATCTAAATTCCGATCGTACGGAAAAGAGCGCGCCAGACACCTCAATGGAGTAAGCGTTAGACATCAAAAGCAACAAAAAACCTCCCCATTCGGGAGGTTTTTTGTTGCTTTAAAAGGTCTTGCCTTACTCCTAAAAAAGAGCTATGATAATGCTTATGGATACAATAAAATCATTCTTCTCTGAAGAGAACAAAGGTAAGACCATTACCACTATTTTAGCTATAATTTTAGTAATTGCTGTTGGTTATTTTTTCTTTGGTAAGGAAGCTTTCGCTCCTAGTCAAAAAGATTTAAAAGCGGGGTCAACCGCTACAACTAGTGTTGATTCTGTTTTAACAAACTCCATCAGCACATCCAATCAAACTCCTAGTGACTTAATCAATATCGAAAAAGTAGTTATCACTAAAGGCAGTTGGATTGCTATTTATTCAGACAACGAAGGCGAGCCTGGTAGTATTATCGGAGCTCAATATTTAACAGCTGGTGACTACGCTAATGTTCCAGTTCAAATTTTTGTTAGAACTGTTGCTGGTCAAACTTATTACGCGGTAGTAAACTCTGATGACGGGGTGATGTCTTTTGACTACAAAAAAGATTTACCGATCACCAACTCTGAAGGTAAGTGGGTAATGGATTCATTTGAGGTTCTTCCTATTGGGGCTCGCGGTTAATTGTTTTAAAATTTAGTTTCTATTTAGTTCAAAACTTTAATCAGTAAACTATTTTTCTATGACTGACAACATTAATCACAACGATGACAATCTAGATGTAGAAGAAGTAGAGTTTTCATCAACTGACGATGAAGGATTAGAAGAAAATGCTCAAGCTAAAATTAAAAAGTTGCGAGCTGACCTAAAACAAGCTAACTCCGAGAAAATTGAATATCTCTCTGGCTGGCAACGAGCGAAGGCGGACTATATCAACCTCCAAAATACTGAGGATAAAAACCGAACAGATATAATTAAGTATGCTAAGGAAAGTTTGTTGGTAGATTTGTTACCACTAGTCGACAGTTTTGATATGGCTTTTGCCAATAAAGCGGTCTGGGAACAAGCGCCCGAAAATTGGCGCAAGGGGATTGAATATATTTACAGCCAGCTATCAGGTATTTTAAAAGATAATGGACTGGAGCCGGTCGTTCCACCCCTTGGTTCTGATTTTGATCCACAACGTCACGAATCGATCGGTCTGACGGCAACAGATAAAGAGAGTGAGGACGGAAAAATACTTGAAGTCGTTAAAAAAGGTTATATACTACAAGGGAAATTGATTCGCCCCGCTCAAGTGAAAACAGGCGAATTAAAATAAAAAGGTCAATCATTATAATCAACTAATTCATCAAATATTTTTATGGCAAAAATTCTAGGTATTGATTTGGGTACAACCAACTCCGCAATGGCTTATATCGAGGGCGGTCAACCAAAAATTATTGAAAACAGTGAAGGCGCTCGGACTACTCCATCTATCGTCGCGGTTTCCAAAACTGGTGAACGACTAGTTGGTATGTTGGCTAAACGTCAGGCTATCACTAACCCTAAAAACACTGTCTCTGGTATCAAACGCTTGATGGGTCACAAATTTGAAGATCCTAACGTTCAGAAAGATAAAGGGTTGGTGCCTTACGTGATCGAAAAATCTGAAGATGGTGGAGTCAAAGTAACTATGGGCGACAAGCACAATCGTCCTGAAGAAGTCTCCGCTATGATTCTCAGTAAGCTCAAGCGTGATGCTGAGGCTCACTTAGGTGAAAAGATTGAGGAAGTGGTGATCACTGTCCCAGCTTACTTTGACGACTCTCAACGAAAGGCTACTAAAGATGCTGGTGAAATCGCTGGTTTTAAAGTTCGTCGTATTATCAACGAACCAACCGCCGCTGCGCTCGCTTACGGTTTAGATAAAAAGAAAAATGAAAAGATCGCGGTCTACGACTTCGGTGGTGGTACTTTTGATGTGTCCGTGCTCGAAATCAGTGGTGGTAGTGACGAACAAAGCATCGAAGTGAAATCAACCGATGGTGACTCCCACATGGGCGGTGAAGATATCGACCAAAAAATCATCAAATGGCTAGCTGATACTTTCAAAAGCAAAACTGGTATCGATGTCACCAAAGATGAATTAGCTCTTCAACGTTTGAAGGAAGCCGCCGAAAAAGCGAAGCACGAACTTTCTACCGCCGCTCAAAGTGAAATCAATATTCCTTTCATTAGTTCTGACGCCTCTGGCCCAGTGCACTTGTTAGAGACCATGACTCGCTCTAAGCTCGAAGAATTAGCTGATGAATATATTGCCCGCTCAATCGAGATTACCAAGCGTGCTGTCGAAGCCTCTGGCCTAAAAGTGGGAGACATCAATGAAATCATTCTCGTCGGTGGTCAAACTCGTATGCCAGCTATCCAAGAAGCGGTTAAAAAGTTTTTCGGTAAAGAACCAAACCGATCTATCAACCCAGATGAAGTGGTCGCTATTGGTGCCGCTGTGCAAGCGGGTATTTTCCAAGGTGACGTTAAAGATGTCCTACTTCTTGATGTCACACCACTGTCTGTTGGTATTGAGACTATGGGTGGTATCGCTACTAAGATCATCGAACGTAACACCACTATTCCAACTTCTCGCAGTCAGACTTTCTCAACTGCCGCCGACAATCAAACTAGTGTGGAGATTCACGTGGTGCAAGGTGAACGAGAAATGTCCGCCGACAACAAAACACTTGGTCGCTTTATCTTAGATGGTATTCCACCAGCTCCTCGCGGCATGCCACAAGTGGAAGTCACTTTTGATATAGATGCCAACGGTATCTTGTCAGTGAAGGCCAAGGATAAAACGAGTGGCAAGGAACAATCAATCCGGATCGAAGCGCAATCAAGTCTGTCCAAAGAAGATATTGAAAAGATGAAAAAGGAAGCCGAAATTCACGCTGACGAAGACAAGGCTAAAAAAGAAGCGGTGGAAGCTAAGAACATGGCCGATCAAATGATCTATACCGCTGAGAAAGCCTTGAAAGATGCTGAGGGCAAGATCACTGACGATGTGAAGAAAGGCGTGGAAGATAAAGTAGCGGCTTTGAAAGCAGTCAAAGAAGGCGCTGACAAAGAAGCTATCACCAAAGCGACCGGTGATCTATCAACCGAAATGTCTAAAATCGGTGAAGCGATGAGTAAAGCCGCCGGCTCTGAAGCAGGCGCTACTCCAAACCCAGAAGCTACTGATCCAAATATTCGCGACGCGGAAACTGGTGACTCTAACCCAGACCAACCAACTGCTTAAAACTTAACCTATGGCCAAAGATTATTACGAAACCTTAGGGGTGCCGAAGACAGCCTCCAAGGAAGAAATCAAAAAGGCCTTCCATAAGTTAGCTCACAAACATCACCCGGATAAAGGCGGTGATGAGGCTAAATTCAAAGAGGCGAGCGAAGCCTACCAAATCCTCTCAGATGACTCTAAAAGAGCCCAATACGACCGTTTTGGGGCTAATGGCCCTATGGGTGGAGGTGGTGGCGGATTCAACCCTGGTCAGCAGGGCTGGGATTTTGATTTCTCTGGTTTCGGTGGTGGCCAAGGTCAGGGTGGTTTTGAATTCGACCTCGGCGATATCTTCGGTGACATTTTTGGTGGTGGCGCTAGAGCCAAGCGTGGCCGTGATATTTCTGTCGACACACAAATCACCTTTGCTGAATCTATTTTTGGTACCAGCCGCAAAATAACGATCAATAAAGTTGGTAAGTGTCAGACCTGTCAGGGTTCTGGTGCCGAACCAGGTAGCAAAACCAAAACCTGTGATAAATGTCAGGGCAAAGGCAAAATCCAAGAAACCAGACGTTCGATCATGGGTTCTTTCAACACAGTCGTCACTTGTGATAAGTGTCATGGCAAAGGCCAAATCCCCGAAAAAGCTTGTAAGACTTGTGGTGGCCAAGGCGTCAACAAACACAATGAAGAAATCGAGGTCAATATTCCCGCCGGCATTGAGGTGGGTCAAATGATCCGCATGACTGGCCAAGGCGAAGCTATCAGCAACGGCCAGGCCGGTGATCTTTATATCAAAGTTCACATTCAAGCCGACAAAACATTCCAGCGCGATGGTCACAACCTGACCATGCATTTAGAAATTAAGCTGACTGATAGTTTGTTGGGTGCCAGTTATAATATCAAAACTTTAGACGGGGATGTTTCTATCAAAATCCCAGAAGGTATTTCCAGTGGCGAAATTTTACGCGTCAAAAACAAAGGGGTGCCTGTCGGTAATAGACGAGGTGATTTGTTGGTGACTATAATTATAAAAACCCCAACCAAACTCTCCAAAAACGCCAAAAACCTGGTCGAAAAACTGAAAGAAGAGGGGATTTAGGTATGCCTAGACAGTAAACATATATAATCTATAGTTAATCTATTTTTAACCATGGAATTTCAATTCTATAAAAATAAAATTAAACTCCTAAATTGGAATTGGAAAAAGATAATAGCAAGAATTAAATTTTTTAGTAACTTTTTTTTCTTTGTAATAATCCCCATTCCTTTGATCTACTACATATTTTGGGGAAGTAGTGTTAACCTACAACTTAAAAATACAAACAATTGGAGTAATGTTAAGGTAGAAATTATTGATAATCCAGGATTCCTTACTTATGTGAGGAATGTCTTACAAGTTCCTTTTGACCTATCAATTTTAGAAGTGTGTCTAATAAATAAATCAGACTACTCACTTAAAGATATAGTGATGAAGAATGATCAAGGGAATATAGTTTGGGATGCGGGACTTTTTGAAAAAGGGAGTAGGATTTGTACTGTAACCCACTCTAGAAATTTTTCAGTTGGAAGAAGAATAGAATCTCCCAATTTACCAACATTTATACTAGAAAACGGTTCCCCTAAAATGATTCAAAATCTAGAAGAAGCAAAGAGAGAGGTTAAAATAGAGGCTGACAATAATTATGGGGCAAGACCTCTTTTTGGATCAAAGTTAGTTTCAAGTTTTATATTCTTTATTGCTTATATTACAGTATTGGAGGTATCTAGTAGATGGTTAAAAAAAGTTTTTAAAATATTGAGATTCATTATTATTTTCATTTCAAATCCTTCAAAAACTCAATCAGGTTTTTAATATCATCATCAATACTGATTTTTAAGATATCACAACCACGAGTGATCATACTGCGGTCGATTTTGGCAGCAAAACTTTCTTCATTAAACTTTTTCTTGACTGAACTGACTTTCATTTCGCCAAACGACACTGGATTCATTTTTTGATAGGCGTAGAAGATACCACACATTTCATCACAAGCCATCAGCGCTCCGGCCAAAGGAGTGTCTGGTTGGGTAGAGAAGCCGTTATAACCATAAGCATGCGCTTCCACGGCGTGAATCAAGGCTTCTGGATACTGCCAGTCTTTAAACCACTTTAAAGACGGTCCTGGGTGTTCATGAGGATGTTCGGTGAAGTCCAGATCGTGAAGCAGACCCGTGATATACCACAAGTCTTTGTCTTCACCATAAAGTCCGGCATAACCCTCCATTGCTTGGGCCACCATTACCGCATGATGACGTTGGTATGGATCACTAACATGTTGATCTAATAATTTAAGTGCTTCTTCTCTAGTTGGTAGACTCATATATTTATATAGCTTAACTAATAATAAGGCGATTGGCATCCCGATAGGGCCAGCAACCGCCTAATTAAAGGAACAGACTCTCGTCAGTTCAGATCGGGCCTGGATAAGCAGATTAGATTAAGTCCTTCAGTGGTGCCATGTTGTTCCAGATGGCTAAGGACCTCTTTTTCCGCCAGCTCCGCTTCCACTTCCGTGTCGAACGACTGAAGTGGATCTTTTCTCTCCCCACAACAGACAGTCGGTTCCTTTTGGCTAAGTAGGTACTGAAATTCACGAGTCAACTCCTTAACTGTTAGACCCAACAAGAATTTTCCACTGATTCTTTGGATCAATTTCCGACACTTCAAGCAACGGACTTCGATACCATAACCCTTTACCTCGATGATGTGCGTGGTGACTGTTCCTGACAATTTTCTATTCCTTATGTTTTGGTTCTAGTGGCGTTATTGCCTCTGAGTAGGAGTATAAAGGTAGGGGATACGATCAATCAAATTTTAAAACATATATAATAAATTTGTATCTTTTTGTTATATATGGTAGAAATGTACTTATGATCAAAATCCAGGATGTCGTGCGCGATATAGTCTACAGCGACGAAGAGGCTCTTTATGCCTTATCTAAAGGCTTTATGAACCTATCGGCCTACGCCAAACAAATCAGACAGAAAGTAGAGGACGAGACCATGAAAGAGGTAGTAGTACCTGGCATTGTTGTTTCTCTATCTCGGATTCAGAAAGACTTAGGCAAGGTCAATCCAATGGTAGTCGACGTGGCTATCAATAACATCACCACGAAATCGCCCTTGTCGGAAATCGTGTTTGAGAAAAAATCGTCTGTTTTAGATAAACTCTCCTCACTTTACAAAAAGATCAAGACGACCAACGATGACTTCTTTACTATTATCTTAAGTACTAGCGAAGTAACTGTGATTTGTTCTGATCGGATCAAAGAAACTGTTCTAAAACATTTAGAAGATAAGCCAGTCCTAATCCAACCAAAATTATCAGCTATCTGTATCTCTTTCGATCCAAAATATTACGAATTGCCCAACATTACTTATTCCCTTATCCGAAAAATCGCCCAAAAGCGTATCACCTTAGCCGAAACCATCACCACCCACACCGAAATCATCTTCGTCTTCAACCAAAAAGATTTACCCCAGATTTTGAGTCTATTTCAGGGGTAAGTAATTTTATAATTAAGATTTTTTAAAAACACCCCTAGCAACAGACCTCTTACCTGTAGAAACTTCACTTACGTATTCAGTCAGATTCTCTTGTAATTTTAAGTTGTACTTATCACATATAGCTATCAGTTCTTCACTAGAAATAAGGATCATATCAAGTCCTTCCTTTGTAGTATAAAGATGATTGGATGATTCTTTTTCTAGTGTATTATGATCAATATATTTTGAAGTAAATATATTGATACATAAAAATCCATTATTTGATAAAACTCGAGCACTTTCTTGAATTGCTATCTCAAGATCTTCAACAGATGAGACATTGTGATATACACCATTTGATAAAACTACATCAAAAGATCCATCCATATATGGTAGAGAAGTCATGTCTGTTTGGACAATCCTTAAAGACCAGTTTATCTCAGGAGCTAAGGTCTTCATCCTGGTCATTGTCGTACTAACCATATCTTCATGCAAATCCACACCATAAACATTAAATCCTAAAGACCAGATCATCTCGGTATTCCTACCAGCACCACAACCCAAATCAAGAACTTTTTTAATTTTCTTATTTTCTATCTCAACTAAAAAATCCTTCCAATATTCCGAAGAAGGTTTAGTTTTAAACCAATTGATATTCTGATCATTGTTCCAAAAGGATGAGGAGGTATCATTTTTTGAGTTCATAAATATATGTTCCATTATAAATTTTATGATGATATACATTCATCCCTAATGATTCAAAAGTTTTTGTACAGAAATCAGGATCTTTTGTAATAGCAAAGAATCCAGGACCTACTGAAGATAGAGATAGCACATCCGCATAACCATCATGCTTTAGAAAAGAAATTTTTTCTGCAATATTCATTATTGGAGGATAACAGAAAGAACAATTATTAATACTTCCCATATTAAATCTATACTCAAAAATTATATTTCCAAAAGGTATTAAATTACCACACTCCATAGCAGGTAATCCATCATGTAAAATGTTATAGGCTATCTCTTTACCATACACCTTGCCTGTATTTAAAAAACCATCTAGAGCAGACAGTTCTTTGTCTAAAGATTCTTTAGCATCTAATGGTACGTAATCCTTAGGTATACCAATGACTACAGAATACTCATCAGAGATATTCATATTTTTTATTACCACACTTTCTCCAGCCAAAACTTGCATACCTCCTGAGACTAAACCGGCAGCTGCAGAGCCCCCAATACTTTGAACTGGAACAAGTTCTTCGTCATTTCCATCTATTTCCTCCCCATGATTTTGAGCACAATATCTAACAAGTTCTTTGTCATCAATTGGTTTTCCATACAGCTCGTTAATAGCAACGGAGACAGAGGCGATTAGATTACTACTTGACCCTAAACCGCAATGTCTCATGTCTAGACTCTTAGAGACAGAGATATGAAGACCGTCTTCAAATCCGATTGCTTTCTGCATTAGTAAAAAAGCATGACTAACTAGTGATTTTCGTTGTGTAGTATCACTTATACTCAAACCAGCAGTTGAAGATTTTTTAATAGAGACATTGGTAAAAATGTCTATAACAAAAGTAATTTCACCAGGCGTATATACTAAATTATTGTTAGAAACTATCTTAGATGGATCAATAGCCATCGCATTGAGCCTAGAAGGAAACTTGATATCTACTTCTTGTATAGTGTAATCCAGAGACCTAGAAACCACTTGTTTTAAAGGATTAAATACGGTTCCTATTGGGAATAATTTAAAATCAGTCTTCATCGATATGTAATATTTCTCCTAGTTTATTTCTTGAGTCTTGTGTTTGTTTAATCAATAACTCTAAAATCTCTGTTTGATACCCGCCACTACCTCGAGCTCCAACATCTCGTTTAGCCATGTTATCTTTAGCAATTCTTAGATGAGGCATCCTGAATTGTAATAATTTAGTAAACAACTCCCTTAATGCTTCAAGATTTTCCATAGGCACCTCAGCAGTGCCGGTTTCTATTATAGTTGTTAGAAGTGATTTTTTACCTCTTATTTCTTCGGCTATAGATCTCAATTCATAAGGCAAATAGCGTATATTATCTTCGAAATAAGTCTGGTAGGTGGTCGTTTCAGGTATCTTGTCAGATGTATGAGCGATCAAATCGATAAGTAAAACAGGCATCTGAGCGCCTCCAGCAGCAGAGTAATCTATACCTCCAATAGTAATAGGATCAAAATAAGGCCTAAGATCGTTAGTAAATACTTCAGGAGAAATATTTCGTCTTACTTTTAAAATAGCGTCGATCATCCCTTGAAACTCTTTGGTAGACCTTTCAACTAGACCTGAAAAATTATTAGATTCCGGACTAACTTGATGAGCTTGCAACAAGCCAGCAACGGCGGGGGAGAGATGATTCATTCCTTCTCTAAAACTTTCAATAAAAATCTTTTCCTCAGGCACTTTTGTGAAATACCTTGTTCTGCTTGGATTAATCGGATTCCTTGGGCCGTAGCTAAAAACCGTATCTCGAGGAACCTCATTAGTAAAAGAAGCTAATTCTAATAATTTTTCTTCTAGTCCTGGAACACCCTCCAAACCAATTCCATGGCGTTTAAGGGAAGAAATTACCATACCCAAATCTCTAACCATAGCTTTAGCTTCTAATTCACCGACTTCAGTATAATCAGACTTTGAATTAATTAATTCTTGAGTAACCTTAATAATTTTTTGTGAATCTTTTGAAGTATTTAGTTCAGGAAGTTCTTGTGAAAAGAACGAGTCCGCATTAAATGGATCGAGTTCAGAGATTCTTACATCTTTTTCTATACTTAATTTAATTTTATCTTCAAAACCACTATATAGTTCAGGTTGAGATTCTGTTTGTTCAAATTGTTCTTTCATAAAAATATAATTTTAACATTACAATACCGAGCCATACACCTTCTTAATTACAACTGCCAAATCTTCTAATGTCACATCCAGTTCCTTGTCGGTGTTGATAATATAATCAGCTTTAGATTGAATTTCCTCAACCCCCATAGTTTTATCAAATGTAATTAGTTCTTCTTGAAATCTATTTACACTTTCATATGATTTTCGGCCGTCGTTTCTTCCATGATATCTTTCGTATAAAACCTCTACTGGTGAATTTAAATAAATAATTGTATTGCCAGATGAAACAGATTTTTCAACGTGATTTTTAATATATTCTATCCCACTAAACTGACGATTGCCGGTTATTACGATATCTATAAACCCAGATCCAGCCTTACTGTATTCTGCATTAATATTATCAACAATGATTTGGTTTATATTGTCGTCTCCTTGTTCAAGTACCCAATCAATAAAACCGAGATTGCTGCCACTTTTTGTGAAAACGTCTTTTATTAATTTACTCGTTTCAAGATGAATAAAACCTTTCGATTTTAGCCAATTACCAAAGGTCGATTTTCCCACCCCATGATGACCCACGATAAATATCATAGACTTATTTCTTTAAATATTCTGCTATTTTTTTAAAATTCTGAGACCAAATCCCAACCCTTTCGGAGCTTGGATATTCTGTAAACGCTCGTGATTCTCCCTCCAAACAAATTAAACTGTCCCAACCATTTCTAGGATCGGCCACAACAACCTCACTTTTGAAGTGAATAGGAACTTTATATGAAAAATCAACTGTTTTTCCGTCGGGATATGCGAGACAAGCAGCTAATTCGAGATATCCTGTCCTATCTGGAAAGTTCTCTAAAATTTTTAACAGATTATCAACTGATAGATGTTTATTGAAATAAGACATGTAAGGTCCCGGCACCGAAATTGCATTGATGTAGAGAGAATGATCTTCTCTAATAGTGGGTTTATTAATATCCTTTGCTGCTTCAAGAGCAGTAAATTGTGCAACCTTAGCACTTGTATCTGCTTGGATTTCTTCATAGTCTTTATCAACCCCTTTTATAACAATATCCGTACCAGTAAATACACTATTCGCAGCCGCGATTTTATCAGTGTTTTGTGTAACTAAATAGATTTCCATAAAATTGATTACTTAATTAAAGCAATAAAATTAATTATATCCATAAAGACTAATAAAAACAAAGCTTTTTAGACATGTAAATACCATTGCAAAAATCACCAAACTCATGTATAATGTTATTTGGTTTTTGAACAATTTGGAGGTAATATTCTAGTGAAAATGCTTTATTTCTTAAAAGAGGATCTTGAGGCACTCAAGAAAAGGAGGGACACTCTGTATGAATCCTACTTGGAGGCCAGTAAAGCGATGGGCGAAGCCTGTGAACAGTCCTCAGAAACATGGCACGATAATGCTCCATATGATGAGGCTAAGCGAGCCGCAGAAGGATTGAACACCCAAGTCTCCGGCTTTAATGAGATGATCGCCCGAGCCTCTTTAGTGGAATGCCCAGCCAGTCCACCAAAGAACGTATGCATTGGATGCGAGGTTCATTATCAACAACAATCTTCGGGAGAAGAGCGGTCGGTATTGATTGGTAGCTTCTGGGTACCTATGGATTCTTCAGAGGGATCTCCGAGACGCATCTCGTACCAAAGTCCTGTCGGTAAATCATTTATTGGCCACAAAATAGGAGATACTGTAACAGCCGTATTACCAAAGGGTGCCGAGAAATATCTCATCACCGCAATCAATGTCCCAACTTCCGAAGCCGCTCAGCAATGAGCGGCTTTCATTCTTTTATTGATCTAAAAACCATAGCAAATAAGTCAATTAATTATAATAGTGTAGTATAAAAATTACTCTCAGATATCTTAAAATGAAAGAGGGTGGTGACGTTTACTATAGGAAAATCAGGTAAAGTTTTCCCTAGACATAAATTTAACTCGATTATATCGTTATTTTACATACTTGACATATAATATATAAAGTGCTATACTAATGGGTAGGGTAGTACTTTGTGACATTAACAACAGGAGGATCTCAGCATGAAAATGCTAAAGCACGGGGTCACTCTTGGAGTTGGCCTTATTCTTAAAAGGGCCGTCGACTGGCCCTTTGATTACATTATGTACCCGGCAGCACTTTTGTATCTGGGTAACATGGCGGGCGGGGTTTTCATGACCCTACTCTCAATCATAGTAAATATCCTTATTATAAGGGCATATGATTGGGTAGAGGTCGACTGGTTTCTAATTGAGAGACTAAAAGATCTCAAAGAAAAACCAAGTAAACCGGAAGGTGTCTACAAAAGATTCCTCTCATATATTCTCAAAAAAGGTGATGTGGTAGCATTTTTTGTCCTCTGTATGGATGATCCAATTACCACAACACTGTATTTGAGAAAAGGAGCCTTCCATTTCAACGGTTTCGGCCGTCGAGATTGGTGGATATTCACAGCCGCCACAATTGTATCCAATCTGTACTGGATAATAGGATTGGGTACAATAATCGAAATCGCAAAAACCTTGTTCTAAACCAGCCGCGCCCGAAAGGAGACGCGGCTGTATTCTTTAAATATGTGTTATAGTATTCTAGTAATTTGTATGCTATAAATTAACTTATGGAGCAGTCTAAAAATAAACTATCTATAGTTGTTTTTGTTCTAACATCTCTTTTGATTCTTTTTTCTACAGCTTTTGGCTATTATAAGTATGTTGTTAAAGGTGATTTTTATATATACGCACAAGTCTCCTGTAATCCAGAGATCGAGGATTGTTTTAACTTAGAATTAGAAGAAGAGGGTGAGAGGTATTTTTATAAGATAATTTACAAAAAGGCATATGATATACCAACATGTAATCCTCTAGATAGTATCGGATGCGCCGAGTTGACATGTGAACCTACTGAGGATTGTTATATTATAACCTGTTCCGAAGACAATAAATCGGAATACCAAAGCACTGATTATTGTAGTTAAGAAATTTTGTTATGCTACTTAATTCAGCCGAGATACACACTCTTAAAGATTCAGTTTACTCCACGATTTCGGAAATAAAAAAAGAGTTAAAAAGGAGACAGACTGACGAAATCCTTAAGAAAAAAACTGCTGATTTGCTAGGCGAGTGGTATACCGAAAAGTTTAATAATGAACCTAAGGCGGTTTTTTCGAGGAGTATTTTTACACCCAATCTAGAGTTTCAATATTTTATGGATTTGGTTAAAACTACAAATCTATCTCCTTTACTTTTGGAATACGATGGAAAATTTGTAGGAAAGAATTTAGAAAAATATCATTTATGTAAACTTTATTTTGCAGATGGAATTGGTAAAAAATATGGAACTAACTACTCAACTAAAAGGATAGTTGATTTTAATAAATATGAGGGTTATAAATTTGGCGAGGTAAAAACCGTTTGGGGTGAATCCTTAGTAGACTTTCATCACAAACTACTTAAAGAAGAGTATCCAGAAATTAAAGATTGCCATATTTTTGATTTTTATGACTGGTTTAACGATACCAGATATTTAACAAACCATTACTATTTTTATTTTCTTTCCATGTTTATTTACCAAGGAGTGCTATTTGACAACTTCCTTATTGAAGATAACGAAGAGGCAAAATTTATAAAAGACCATTTACTATCAAGTTTTAAAGAGGTTAGCGACTATTTTGGTGTTAAACCTCTAATTTATCCTTTGCTACCTTTAGAAAATGAAAAATCTATTAATTGGCTAAGTTATTCTCCAGGTATTAAAAAAAATATAGAACAGTATATAATAGATGGAGCTTATGAATTATAATTTACTAGAAAATATCAAATACTGCCAAGAGTTTGTATTGGCTGCATCAGGTCTTATTTACTATTCTCATGCCACCTCAGCGATAGTTGCTATCTGCTTAGGACTGTTTGTTTACTGGAAAAATGATAAATCTCTTCTGAGTAGAATATTATTATCTCTGTCTGTGTTTTATTTGTTATGGGCGTTCCTAAATCTAATGATATGGAGTGGTTATGCACACGGAAATTTAATAATGTTTGCTTGGTCACAAATTGAAGTATTTTCAATACCCTTATTTTTTTTATCTTTCTACTTTATTTATGTATTCATCGAAGATCGCGACCTGAACATAAGATGGAAAGCTTTGGCTATGTTATTACTTTTGCCAGCAGTAATTTACGCAGCGACACCATTTCACCTGCAAAGCTATGATATCCAAGAGTGTATCTCTGTGGAAGCCGAAACTTACATGACTTATGTTAAGTTTTTAAAGATTTCTATATCCTTAATAATAATCACCTATTCGAGTTACAAATTTTATATCTTAAGAAATAGGCGGCGAGAAATTGTCATATTGACCCTCGGTTCATTAGTTTTCCTTTATTCTTTCTTTTTGTCTTCCATTATTTCTGATCAAACAGTCGACTATAGATATGAACTTTATGGTCTGTTTGGGATGATTGTTTTTATAGGGACTCTAGTTTATTTGATAATAATTAAACAAGCTTTCAACATAAAAGTAATTGCGGGACAATTCCTTGTAATTGCCCTTATAATACTAACCGGCTCGCAATTATTCTTTGTTAGAAATACAACCAGCCAGATCCTGTCAGTAATAACACTCTTGTTTACTTCATTTTTTGGATATTTCCTTATCAAGAGTGTTAATAAAGAAGTTGAGACTAGTAAATACGCATTAAGTCTGGCGGAAGACCTATCTAAATCCAATGACAAATTATTTGAGTTAAACAAAAAACTAAAGGAACTAGATCGTCAGAAAACAGAATTCGTTTCGATGGCTTCACACCAACTACGAACCCCACTCACGGCAATCAAAGGTTATTCTTCGATGCTTTTAGAAGGATCTTTTGGTGAACTATCTGAAAAAACCAAAGGGGCAGTTGATGTTATTTATCAATCCAGTCAACGTCTCGTCAGTGTGATTGAAGACTTCTTAAACATTACCAGAATTGAACTCGGTAAGATGAAATACGATGTTACTATCTTTGATATTCGCGACTTGGTCAAAAATGTTACCGATGAGCTTATTCCTTTTGCTAAGCGTAAGAAATTAAACCTAGTCGTCAACTTGGGTCGGGGAGCTTACCAGGTGTCAGCCGACTACGGCAAAATGAGCCAAGTGGTCAGTAATGTAATCGACAACGCTATTAAATATACACCTGCCGGTAGTGTGTCAGTCGAAGTAACCAAACCATCAGGGGACTCCAAACATATTCATATCAATGTTAAAGATACTGGGGTGGGAATTGCTGCTGAATCAATACCAAAATTGTTCAAGAAATTTATCCGGGCCGACGAAGTAGGAAAGACTCATATTACCGGCACAGGACTTGGTTTATACGTCGTTAAACAGATATTAGACGCTCACAAAGGCACCATTAGCATAGAATCTCCTGGTGTTGGTAAAGGCACAACCTTCTCCATAGTTCTAAATTCATATCAAGAAACATCCGATCAAGAAACTCAAGAAGATATTTCAGAATTTGCTGACAGTTTATAAAAAAAACAAAAGACTTTATTTAGTTTATCCACAGAAAAAATTTGCCTGAATAAATCTTGAAGAGTATACTCGGAATTCCTCCGATGATTATTCCAATTTTTAATTTGATTTTAGGTACAATATCAAGCGCGGTGGCGTTGATTTTATATAGTAACTACCGAGAATCAAAACAAAGGTCTGTTTGGTCATTATCAGTCGTCTTCTTTCTAATAGCAGTCTACTCGCTCTGTTTAGCTCTCCCTTTTATCTTCTTTCCTGATCGATCTTTTGTTTTAGGTATATTTTATAATATAGCCATCACTTGTTTGTTCTGTATTTTTTTAATCGGTTTACGTTTACCAGTCTTTTCCATCTTCAATTTTCTTCGTGGTGAAGGCTTGATCTGGTTGGAGTGTATTTTAACTTTTATAGGCGCGACTGTTATTAGTTTGCAAATGTTCGATTTTCAAAATCCAGTTTTAGATAATGGTTTTATCTTCTGGCAAATGAATCCTGTTGCGGCTTGGCTCACCGGGGGACTATCTCTTCTTTACGGTATCATCTGGGGTCTAGGTTTTTATCGCAGTAGCACAATGGTCAAAAAAACTAAGCAAAAAATTAAACTACTCACTTTTGCTGGCAATGGTCTCACCTTAGGTGCTTCTGGCCTAGTCTTCTTTACCGCTCACAGCAACACCCAAACCCTGATCGCTACCGGTTTAGCTGTTGTTTCTTGTTTGGCTACCATGATAGTTCTTATTGCTATTCCTAAACCAAAACCTGGTCGCCCGCGCAAGAGGTAGTGATTTACCTAGATTTAGTAAATATGGTACGATATAGAATACTAAATCTATGACTAACCCAAAGAAAATAGTCTTATCAGGTGTCAAACCAACCGGCAAACTCCATATTGCCAATTATTTTGGGGCTGTACGCCAGTTTGTTGATCTTCAAGACCAGTACGATTGTTTCTTCATGATAGCTGACCTTCACGCTATCACCTCGATAAATAATGCCACCGAGATGAAGCAGAACACCTTAGATGTTGTCTTGGATTATCTAGCTATTGGTCTAGATCCAGCCAAAGTAGTCTTGTTTAAGCAATCCGATGTGCCAGCCCACACTGAAACAGCTTGGATTTTTGACTGTATTACTACTATGCCGTACCTGATGCGCGCTCACGCTTTCAAAGATGCTGAGGCCAAAAATAAAGAGATCAATGTGGGAACCTTCAATTATCCGATCCTAATGGCGGCGGACATACTACTCTATGATGCCGATGTGGTACCGGTAGGCCAAGACCAAAAACAGCACGTCGAATATGCTCGCGATATTGCGGAAAAATTCAATCGCACTTTTGGTGAAACTTTTAAATTACCAGAACCGTTGATCGTCTCAGAAGTCGCCACTGTCCCAGGGATTGATGGTCAAAAAATGTCGAAGAGCTACGGCAACACTATTCCTTTATTTGCCGAGGATGACGAAATCCAAAAACTGGTCATGAAAATCGTCACTGATTCCAAAACACCAACTGAAGTCAAAGACCCGACCACCGACAATATTTTCGCCTTACATAAATTATTTAGCGTTGAAATGTTGCCAGATTTAGAAAAAAGATATCGAGCAGGGGAGATCGGTTACAAAGAATCCAAAGAAATCTTAGCTGATAATATTACTAAATTTATTACCCCAATTCGAGAGAAACGAAAAATTTTAGCGGAAAATCCTGATCAAGTTATCGCCATCCTGAAAGCCGGAGCGGAAAAGGCTCGTCTAGTCACCAACACCAAACTCCAGACCATCAAACATGCTGTAGGGATTGATTTGTAAGAAGACAGAAAGATTTTTTAGTTTCTTAAGTTTGAAAATATAAAGAATATTTATGTTTTGTTTGTCTTATATAAATCCTAAACCTAATTTAACTAATGAAAAATAAAAAGCTCAGTAAAGACGACTACCTGACCGGCTTTCGCACTGTCTTTAAATATTTAAACGCCCATCAAGCCGATATTAAACTACTCGGCTTATTAACTATAGTCTTGTCTATTGGTAATCCACTTATACCTTGGATCACCGGTAAATTGTTTGACTCTATAGCTAAAGACGGAGGATTAACCTGGTTAGAAATATCTATTTCCTGGGTATATATTTGGTTAATTTTCTGGTTTGTTACCCAACTAAGCATTTATAGTATCGACTCACTCACCAGCCGCAAAAAAAATATCTTAGCCCATAAACTATATGGGGACTATGTCACTCAAGGTTACAATCACTTACTTTTAGTGCCTTTAGAGTTCCACAAGAATAAAAAAATGGGCGCAATTATGAATGCTATAAACAGGAGTGCTAGTTATCTGCAAGATATTTCATCAAGGGTAGTTGTAGATTTAGCACCTCAATTTATATCTATTATCATCACAGTTATTTTTACTTTAAGTATCAGTTCTAAGCTGAGTCTAATTATGTTTGTTGGAGTTATTATTTACATCATAGTCCTAACTCAAACAATCGACCAAAGCGCCAACTTACAACGTAAAATCCAACGAAAATGGAATGTTGCTTGGAGACACGGTTACGATAGTGTTGAAAATATCACCACCGTTAAACAAACAACCTCTGAGGATTACGCCGAGAAAAAAAATCTCAAAAACTTTTTAATTGGGGCTATTCAGACCAATATAGCCCAAACTCTGCTACTGACTAGAATTTACTGGTATCAAAGAATGATAATTTTGGGGACACAGTTATCTATTTTTATTATCTCCATCTGGTTGATTAAATCTGGTGGAATGACCCTAGGTCAACTGATTACAATTACCAGCTACACTGGGATGATTTTTGCACCCTTTATTGCCCTTGGTGAACAATGGAGAACCATCCAAAACGGCTTTATTTCTCTAGAAGAGTCAGAAAAAACAATGACCTACCCGGAGGAAAACTACACCCCAGCAGACCATGTGTCATTAGTAAATATTGATGGGAAAATAGAATTTAAAGATGTCAGTTTCGCTTACGAGGCCAACCGGATGGTTCTAAAAAATATAAACTTGCAAATAAACCCCGGTGAAGTAGTGGCTTTAGTGGGTAAGTCCGGTGAAGGGAAAAGCACCCTGATAGATCTCCTGTCTGGTTACCATTTTGCCAAAAAAGGACAAGTACTAGTTGACGGAATCGATGTTAAAAAACTTGATTTGAAATTTTTACGCTCTCAAATTGGAGTAGTACCTCAAGAGGTGGTTCTCTTTAGTGACACTATTGAAACCAATATAAAATACGGTAATTTTAAAGCCACCCAGAAACAAGTAGCTGAAGCCGCTCGAAAAGCTCACGCTTTAGAATTTATTGAGAAGTTTCCTAAAAAATGGAAACAAGTGGTCGGGGAACGGGGAGTGAAATTGTCCGTGGGCCAAAAGCAACGGGTTGCTATCGCTCGGGCCATCCTTAGAAACCCTAGAATCCTAATCTTGGATGAACCTACTTCTGCCCTTGATGCAGAATCAGAAAATTTCATTACCAAATCTTTGGAGGAACTAATGAGTGGTCGCACCACCTTTATTATTGCTCACCGTCTTAGCACTGTTCGTCGAGCGGATAAAATTTTAGTTTTCAAAGAAGGACAGATAGTAGAGACTGGTACCCATGACGAATTAGCTGCCAAGGAAAACGGAGTCTATCGCAACCTCTATGAACTTCAAACTGGCCTCCATGCCTAGCTATTGCTTTTCTGGCTCAACTATTTATACTTTAGTTACACCAGCGATCCGGCTGACACCGGTGAGGTGAAGAAAGAAAACCTGTTAGGTTAGTAGACTCTTCCGGTCCTGCTCCGACAAGCAGTTCAAAAGTAACAAATCAGGGTGGCACCGCGACGAAGTCGCCCCTGCGAATTTATTAGATTGTTAATAAATTTGGAGGGGCATTTTTGTTTCTCCAAAAACAAAATATTTATTATGGAAAGAACTTACATAAAAAACTTACAAGGCAAAATTGGCCAGGAGGTTAGTATTTCTGGTTGGGTAGATGTTCGCCGAGACCAAGGCAAAATGATTTTTATTGACCTCCGCGACGTGACCGGCAAAGTCCAAATGGTCGCTCTCCCAAATCACGAAGAAGCTCTTGCTGTAGCCAACCAAGTTCGCCCAGAATGGGTGATCCAAGTCACTGGTAAAGTTAACGAACGTCCACCTAAAAATATTAAAGAAGGGGCTCAAAACGGCAATCTAGAAATTGAAATATTAAACATTGAAATCTTGGGTAAGGCTAAAGAATTACCGTTTGATAAAGATACCGAACTGAATCTAGATACTTACCTAGACAACCTACCCTTAACTCTACGCACCGACCGATCACGAGCTATTTTTAAAGTTCAATCAGAAATCATCAAAGCCTACAGAGCTTTTCTAAATCAGGAAGGATTTACTGAATTTCAAGCTCCAAAACTAATCGGCGATGACGCTGAAGGAAGTGGGGAGGTTTTTGAAGTTAAATATCTCTACGATAAAACAGCTCATCTAGCCACCAGTCCTCAGTTGTACAAACAGATTATGGTGGGTATTTTCGAGCGAGTTTTCACAACTGGCAACGTCTTTAGAGCAGAAAAACACAGCACCTCTCGCCACTTAAATGAGTACACTTCTATCGATATCGAGATGGGCTTTATTAAAGACCACACCGACATCATGTCCATGGAAAACAAATTAATGAAGCATATAACCAACCACCTTCAAACAACTTGTCAGGCTGAATTTACACTACTAGGAGCAGAGATACCAAACGTGCCTGATAAAATCCCTAGTCTAAAACTACGAGAAGCCCAGGCTTTAATTTTAAAAGAAACTGGCAAAGACAAGACTAACGAACCAGACCTTGAACCAGAAGATGAGCGCTGGTTATGTGAGTGGTCTAAAAAAGAACATGACTCTGACTTCTGTTTTGTTACTCACTACCCAGTTAGTAAAAGACCTTTTTACACCTTTGAAGATGATCAAGATATCGGCTTCACTAAAAGTTTCGACTTACTGTTCCGAGGAGTAGAGATAACAACTGGAGGGCAAAGACGCCACGATTACGACAACTTGATCGAGGGGGCCAAAATGAAAGGGCTGAACCCAGACAACTTTTCTTTTTATTTACAAGCCTTCAAATACGGAATTCCACCGCACGGCGGTTGGGGAATGGGCTTAGAACGTCTAACTGCCAAATTCTTAAACATAGCCAACGTTAAAGAAGCCACCCTTTTCCCTCGTGATATAAATCGAATCGACACTCTCTTGTCAAAATAAATAAAGGGCGTATTATCAAATAAGTTGAGTTCTTATCGGGTGCGTGTTCAAAACCAAGCTGGTTTGCGAATTCTGCGTTTGCAAATGAATACGCGCCCGAGATTTACCATCTTCCCCGGTTTACTGCCTCTCTGGGTTGAACTACTCAAATTAGCCATTCGGAGCTATGTTGAGCAGACTTCTTGTCTCCTTCCAAACAAGAAACCCTTGAGTGCGGTTTTCCGGGTTTTTCTTTTAACTAATAAAAAGTTATTATTACTTCAATGGAACCAGAACCACAATTCACAACTAAAGCTGGCGAATTTGAGGGGCCTTTAGATCTTCTTCTTCAGCTCATCGAAAAACGAAAACTGCACATCAGTGAAGTCAGCCTGGCTCAAGTAGCTGATGACTATATTGCCCACCTGAAACAATTTGAACACTTACCTAAACACGAGGTGGCCAACTTTTTAGTGATCGCTTCTACTTTGATTTTAATTAAATCGATTGCTTTACTGCCTACTCTTGAAACCACCCCGGAAGAAACTCAGGATATTAATGATTTACAAATTCGCCTAGCCCTTTACGAGAAATTTAAATCGGCTAGCGAACTAATCAAAAACTTGTTTGGTAAAAACAACATCTTTTGGCGGGAAGAAACTAAACATACTATTTCTGTTTTTGCACCGTCGACTGATACCAGTTTAGATTCTTTGAGTTTAGCAATGAGAAATGTGCTAGCCAATCTACCAAAACCAGAGAAAATTCCCGAAGTGATTGTCAAAAAAGTGATCAGCCTCGAGGAAGTGATCGGTAACCTCACCAAACGTATCCAATCAGCCTTATCAATGAAATTTTCTGACTTCGCCAAAACGACAGGCGGTGATCGAGTGGGAATTATTGTTAGTTTCTTGGGTATGTTAGAACTCGTCAAACAGGGGATTATTGACGTTAAACAGGATGAACTCTACCAGGATATTAATATAGAGAGTTCGAGTACTGGAGTACCTAGATACCAGTAATTTGGTGTTAATTTTACAAATTAGCTATACTAAGCAACATGAATTTATCAGCCACCATTGAAGCTATTCTATTTTTTAAAGCTGAGCCGTTGACCATTAAAAAGTTAGCGGAATTAACCAATCAACCAGAAGAAACGATTCAGCAAGCCCTTGGCGAACTAAAACAAACTCTCCAGGGTAGGGGAATCGCTTTGTTGGAAAAAGATAATACTGTTATTTTAGGGACTGCCCCCGAAGTTAGCGGGCTAATTGAGTCCATTATCAAAGAAGAATTAAATAAAGATCTTGGTAAAGCTGGGTTGGAAACTCTGGCCATTGTTTTATATAAAGGACCAGTTTCTAGAGCAGAAATAGACTACATCCGCGGAGTTAATTCTAGTTTTATCCTAAGAAATTTAACTGTCCGAGGCTTAGTAGAAAAAATAAATAAGGAAGGAGATAATCGAACCTTCCTATATCGACCCACTTTTGAATTACTAGCTCACCTCGGTTTAACCAGCGTTACTGGCTTGCCAAACTATGATACTTTTCTGGCTGAGTTAGTTAAAGTCACTAAACCAAGCCAGGATGAAACACCAACCAACTAATCTAGCGTGACAATCTCTCCTTTCCAACTTAGACTCGTAGTTTTATTTATTGTTATTACAACCCTGTTTGTTGTTTTTGAATATTTACCTTGGGCCAATTTAAAATCATCTATTGATATTATCAATCAGCAACAGCCCGCTTCGACTACTCCACCAGTTTTTCAAACCCCCAAACTAGAAGCCAAGGGGGTCGTCGTCTATGATTCAAAACAAGACAAAGTTTTATATGGTCAAAATGAAGACAAAGCCCTCCCTTTAGCTTCGATCACTAAGATAATGACCGCGTTGTTGGGTTATGAATACTTAGACCCTGAACAGAAGATCACTATCACCAATCAAGACCTCATTATGGGTAGTAATGCGGGACTAGAAGCCAACAAGACTTGGCTCTACCACGATTTGGCCGACTTTATGCTTACCACTTCTTCTAATGGAGCGGCGGTAGCTATAGCCACAGCTTTGACATCTAAAACCGGAACATCCTTTGAAACTCTAGCTAACAACAAAGCACGCGAACTTAATCTCAACAGCTTGTCTTATCGCAACCCGACCGGTTTAGACCAAAACGGTGGACCAGGAGCGATTGGTTCACCCACCGATGTGGCCAAGTTGATGTCTTATGTAGCCACCTACAAAGTAGATTTATTATCGAGCACTAAATGGTCTAGCCTCAAAAAAACAACCACCGATGGTTCCACTATTTACGGCACAAACACCAATCTGATAGTAAAAACCATTCCCGGCTTTATTGGTTCGAAAACCGGTTTTACTGATTTGGCGGGTGGAAATTTAACCACCATCTTTGACGTTAGTATTAATAGACCAGTAGTGGTTGTCGTCTTAGGTTCATCACCAAACGGGCGATTTACTGACATGCAAAAATTAATTACTGAAACCCTAAATATCTTGGCCAAATAAGAGGAATATCGTATACTACAAGTCATATGTTACTGTCTGTAATCAAAGTTTTTGCTCCAACAGCCATCGCCTTTTTCGTTGGTATCGCCATGACTCCAGCTTTGACTCATTTTTTATACAAACACAAAATGTGGAAAAAAAAGGCTGGAAAAATATCACCTGACGGCAAAGAAACACCCATATTTAATCAACTACACAAAGACAAAGAAGTAGGCACTCCTCGCATGGGCGGTATTATTATTTGGACTAGTGCTCTATTATCCATTTTAATTATCTCTTTAACGGCCTGGTTATTTCCAACCGATTTAACCACCAAACTAACTTTTGTTAGTCGTAATCAAACCTGGCTACCAATTTTTACTCTAATTGTTGCCTCACTGTTAGGCTTACTTGATGATTGGTTACAAATTAGTACCAGTGGCACCCCTCAAGCTGGAGGCTTATCTTTCTCTAAGAGGTTGGGAGTAGTCTTATTCTTAGGTTTAGCCGGGGGGTGGTGGTTTTATTTTAAACTAGGAGTTGATGCTATTCATATTCCGTTTTGGGGTGATTTCTTTGTTGGTCTCCTAATCATTCCTATTTTTATGACCGTAATGTTAGCCTTATTCTCCAGTTCCGGTATTGATGGGATAGACGGTTTATCCGGGGGGATTATGGCTATTATCTTTTCAACTTATGCCGGCATTGCTTTTGTTCAAAATCAAATAGATCTAGCCGCCTTTTGTGCTGTGATTGCTGGTGGAATTCTCGCTTTTCTATGGTTTAACATTCCGCCAGCCAGATTTTATATGTCTGAGACTGGAATATTAGGTCTAACAACCACCTTGACCGTGGTAGCCTTCCTAACTGACTCAGTTTTAACGTTACCAATCATCGCTCTGCCTTTAGTTGCTACTTCGGCTTCGGTCGTTATCCAGTTAACTTCTAAAAAAATAAGGGGTAAAAAAGTGTTCCTTGTCGCCCCACTCCACCACCACTTTGAAGCCCTGGGTTGGCCTCCTTATAAAGTAGTCATGCGTTATTGGGTTATAGGTATTATTGTGGCTATTGTAGGTATGATTATAACTATAATCGGAAAATAATTATGTCTGCCCAACATCACCAAAAGCAGGTGAGTCGAGTTTTTTTCTTGATTGTTCTGTCTTTATTGGTATCTGGTTTTTTTATTTTTAGCTCAGCTTCTTTAGGTAAATTAAATCAAGATGTTAGTATTTTTGCCAAACTGGCTTCAAAACAATTAGCTGTCTTACTAACTGGTTTTGTAATCATGTTGGTTGTGAGTAAGATAAATTATAAAAATTGGCGCAAATACGCTTTGCCAATATTAATTACAACAGTCCTCGTCACTTTGTTGGTTTTTATTCCTGGTATCGGTATTCAATCGGGTGGAGCTAAGCGCTGGATTGATCTATATCTATTTTCACTTCAACCCTCAGAATTTTTTAAATTAGGTTTGGTGATTTATTTTGCTGCTTGGATTGCCTCAGTCAAAGATAAAGTGACTACGACCAAATGGGGATTAGTCCCACTTCTAGTTTTATTAGGTCTATCAGCTGGCGTTTTAATTACTCAACCAGACATTGGAACTTTTCTTGTGGTCGCTATCGCTTTGGTAAGTATGTACTTCGTTAGTGGAGCTAGTTATCGAGATTTAGCTATTTTAGCCTTAATTGGAGCTATTGGAGCCGGTGGGTTGGCTATTTACAAGCCATACATTAGGGAGCGTATCATAACTTATATCCATCCAACCGCCGACACTCTGGCCTCATCCTACCAATTAAACCAATCTCTAATTGCCATCGGTTCAGGCGGTCTATTTGGTCGTGGTTTTGGCCAAAGTATTCAAAAATTTAGCTTTTTACCAGAACCAATAGGGGATTCAATCTTTGCTGTAGCCTCAGAAGAATTCGGTTTTATTGGTGCTAGTTTACTGATCAGTCTGTTTTTATTATTTGCTTTGTGGGGTTTCAAAATCGCCGCCAACGCTCCAGACACCTTTGGTAGACTTCTGTCGATGAGTATTGTTATAATGATTTTAACCCAGTCTTTCATGAATATTTCAGCCATGCTGGGTCTTATACCCCTCACCGGAGATCCTTTGATTTTCGTCAGCCAGGGTGGTAGTTCTTTACTCTTTGCTCTAACCGGTTCAGGTATTATTCTCAATATTTCAAGATACGCTTAATTTTTATGAAAATCCTATTTACAGGCGGAGGCACAGGTGGACACTTTTATCCTATTATTGCTGTTGCTCAAGAAGTAAGAGAGATAGTTTACGAGAAAAAACTCTTAGAACCGGAGTTTTATTTCATGTCAGCTGACATTTATAATGAACGAGCTTTACTAGAAAATAAAATTACTTTCATTCCAGTTAACGCTGGGAAGATTCGTCGCTACTTTTCAATTGCTAATATCTTTGATGTTGCTAAAACCATCATTGGTATTTTCCAAGCGATTATTAAAATCTACAGAATCTATCCTGATGTCATTTTTGCTAAAGGTGGGTACTCGAGTGTACCAGCTTTGTGGGCGGCAAAAATTCTTAACATTCCAGTTGTTATTCACGAGTCAGACTCCCATCCAGGTCGAGCCAATCTGTGGGCAGCTAAGTTTGCCAAACGGATTGCCGTATCATATCCGGAAGCCGTTCAATATTTTCCTAAAGATAAAACCGCTGTCACCGGCAACCCAATTCGTAAAGAAATACTATACCCAATAGCCGAAGGTGCTAAAGAGTATTTAAAACTAACCGAGGAATTACCAATCATTTTGGTTTTAGGTGGTTCTCAAGGGGCCGTTCGTATTAATGATCTGGTTTTAGATCTACTCCCAGAATTAACAAAGCGTTACCAAATAATTCACCAAACAGGTAAAAATAATTTCACTAATGCCGAGATTCGGTCAAAAATTTTACTAGAAGGAACTGGCCGAGAAAATCGTTACAAACCCTTTGCATATTTAAACGACCTAGCTTCTCGTATGGCGGCGGGAGCCACCAATCTAGTTGTTTCTAGGGCTGGATCAGCTATTTTTGAAATCGCCCAATGGGGAGTACCGTCGATCATTATTCCAATCCCTGAAGCAATCAGTCACGACCAAAGAACCAATGCTTTCACTTACGCCAGATCTGGGGCTTGTGTAGTTATTGAAGAAAATAACTTATCAGCTTCTGTTTTATTGTCAGAAATCGATCGATTATTTCAAAATCCTAAGTTATTGGAAGATATGAAAAATAACGCCAAATCTTTCTCTAGTCCCAACGCCGCCAGAACTATTGCTGATGAGTTAGTTAAAATATCTTTAAGTCATGCCTAATTCTCAACCAGTTATAACTCGCATCGCCCCTAGTCCAACCGGCTTCCTACATATTGGTACCGCTAGAGCAGCTTTATTTAATTATCTATTCGCCAAAAAGCATGGCGGGCAATTTATTCTGCGTATTGATGACACCGATAAAGAACGGTCAACCCAAGAATTTTCTGACAATATTGTCGCCAGTTTAGATTGGTTAAATCTAACTTACGACAATATATATCGACAAAGCGAACGGTCAATATTATACCGAGAGAAGCTTGAAGAATTGATCTCCCAAGATAAAGCTTATATTTCCAAAGAAGCCGTACTTAAAGAAGGAGATAGGGATGAAGTGATCCGTTTTAGAAATCCAGGCACAATAGTAACTTTTGAAGATTTAGTTCACGGTCCAATCACTTTCGATACTACTGAACTTGGAGACTTTGTCATTGCAAAAGATCTGGATAATCCGCTCTACCATTTTGCTTCTGTGGTAGATGATATTGATTTAAATATTTCTCACGTAATTCGTGGTGAAGATCATATCTCTAATACACCTCGACAGATTTTGATGCTTGAAGCCTTAGGTGGAACACGTCCAACTTATGCCCACATACCGCTCATTTTGGCTCCAGATCGATCCAAGTTGTCAAAAAGACATGGCGCCGTAGCTGTGACCTCCTATCGCACAGAAGGCTACTTACCAGAAGCCTTTATCAACTTTATGGCCCTACTTGGCTGGTCACCTCAGGCTAGTACTAGCACCACCGAAGGTACTAATGAAGAAATTTTTAAATTAGATGAACTAGTAAAACGATTTGATATAGCCGCTATTCAAAAAAGTGGTGCTGTTTTTAATATTGAAAAATTACAATGGCTAAATAGGGAGTATTTAAAACTAAAACCGGCCGCTGAAATGCAAACAGCTATCAAACAATATCTACCAATCGGTCGACTGACTGAAGCCCAAATAGGCATCATTAGTAAGATACTACTAGATCGGATCTCAACTATTCACGAAGTAGAACATATTTGGTCTAGTGGTGAATTTGATTTTCTCTTAACAACACCCCAACCAAGCAAAGAACTTCTAAAGACCACGGAACACCTAACTGGACTGATAGAACTTTTGCAGACTACCGTAGAAAATAATTTCACTGCCGAAAATATTAAAACAATCGTTTGGGATTTTGCCACCGAGAAGGGGAGGGGTAATGTTTTATGGCCAATGCGAGTCGCCTTAACGGGTCAAGAAAAGTCACCAGACCCTTTTACTGTTGCTGAACTGTTAGGTAAAGATGAAACAATCAGCCGTCTAACTTATGCCAACCAACAATAAAGAAATTACTAACGAATCAATAGAACAACATTATGATACTGAAGCGCCTATTTACGATTCTCTCGTTTCTTTTCTGGAAGTTTGGTTTTTAACTCCTTTGCGGAAAAAATTAATCAGCCAAGCCCAAGGCAAAACTCTGGAAGTAGCGGTTGGGACTGGTATAAATTTTAGCCACTATTCTAGTGGTGTTAATTTAGTTGGGATTGATTTAAGTCAGAATATGTTGAAATTGTCTTACAATCGATCCAAAAAACTAGGCTTGGATATTGATTTACAAAAAATGAATAGTGAGAAGTTACTGTTCGCTGACCACACTTTTGATACAGTGGTATCCACCCTGGCTATGTGCACTTTCGCTGACCCGATTAAAGCTTTGACGGAAATGGCTCGGGTTTTAAAGCCAGCTGGTCACATCTTACTATTAGAGCATGGTTTAAGTAATTTGAAACCAATAGCTTGGTTTCAAAGACTACGAGCCCCCAAACATCTCCAAAAATACCAATGCCATCTCAATAGGGACCACCTAGCCACTATTAAACAAGCCGGTTTCACAAATTTTAAATCAACCAAATACTTTTTCGGGATTATTTACTTGATAGATATCACCCCATAAACAGACAAAATAAGTCTTCCAGTGTACAATAAGACTAAATGTTTAATTATCGGCGTTCATTTTGGTCTACCATTGTAACCATTTTAACTTTGGTTATTTTTTTGAACCCCCATCTGGCCGAAGCCGATCGGGTATCAGACCTGCAAAACCAGATTTCTAATCAGACTAGTGAAATTCAAAAACTTGAGGCGGAGATAATGAAATATCAAGCCCAGGTTATTTCAACCAACAAGCAAGCCACCACTCTTCAGGGAACCGTCAAACAACTAGAAGCCACCACTAAAAAACTAGACGCCGATAGCGCCCTAACGACAAAAAAAATCTCCTCCACTGAGTTACAAATAGAAAAATTAGAACTGGAAATCCAAGCCAGCGCCAAGGGAATTGGTAGTAATAGGGAAGTCATTGCCGAAACTCTTCGTCGCTTAAAACAAGAAGAAGGGGATACAACACCGCTGACTGCCCTACTACAATGGAAGACAACTGGGGATTTTTGGAATAGTCTAGCGTCACTCTCCTCTCTATCCACCAAACTTAAAGATAAGGTTGAGGACCTACGGGATATAAAAACTGAACAGGAAGAAAGAAAAAAACAAGCCGAAAAAGCGAAAGCGGATTTAATTATTTTAAAAAGTAAATTGGTTGATCAAAAAAAGATTGCTGATGCTAACCGTAAGAGTACAGCGAGTCTCCTAGCCGAAACCAAAAACCAAGAGGCTAACTACCGCGCTTTGGTTGCCCAAAAACTACAACGAAAACAACAAGTTGAAGCTGAGATTCGTCAGGCCGAGGAAGCTATCAAGATAACCATCAACCCAAGCAGTGTCCCCAAAACCGGCTCAGGCATCTTACGTTGGCCATTTGATAAGGTGGTAATTACTCAATACTTTGGCAACACTCCCTTTGCCACAGCCAATGCTCAGGTCTATAAAGGCAATGGCCATAACGCGATAGACTTAGGTGCCCCAGTCGGCACACCTATCAAAGCCCCATTGTCTGGTGTCGTAACCGGTGCGGGTGATACCGACCTAGTCTGTAAAGGTGCTTCCTATGGTCGTTGGATCATGATCAAGCACAACAACGGCCTAGCTACTATTTACGCCCACCTATCACTAATAAAAGTAGTCGAAGGCCAATCCGTTAATACCGGAGATATTATTGGCTATAGTGGAGCGACTGGTTATGTCACCGGTCCTCATCTTCATTTTTCTGTCTTAGCTTCAGCTGGAGTTAGTGTTGGCTTTGTGAAGAGTAAAGTCCCGGGTTGTGGTACTTATCGTATCCCTTTATCACCACCAAGTGCTTATCTTAATCCACTATCTTATCTTTAAAAAACCAGCCTAAGTAAGTTATAATTAAGTCATGTCCACCCAAAAAAACTCTCCAGAACAAGGCCCTAACGACGGTTTTATTAAGATTATTTTAGCGGTAGTCGTTCTGGTAGTTATTTTGAGTCTATTAAAGATAGATATCCGGTCTTTACTTGAATCTGAAGCCTTTAAAACTAACTTTGCTTATGTAGGGGATTTAGCCAAGCAAGGCTGGGACTGGTTTTTAGGCTTCTGGAATGACCACCTAAAAGAACCAGCTATCTATCTTTGGGACCTAATTCTAACTAATGCTAAAACCACACCACAATAGTCAACAAAAAGTCCAGTCTGAAATAACCCTTATAATATATAGCTTTTAAACCTCTGACCTTGACATTACAATTAGATATATTGCATAGTCATTGACTTTTGATGACAAAACTGCTACTATAAAAAAATTGCAGGGCAAAACGGTGTTATGGTCAGCCTGCATATTAAGATAACTATTATCAAAAAGATCATTAGCTTGCTGATGATTTTTTTGGTTAAAGCGTATTTTTAAAACTCTACAAATAGGTCTAGTTGGCCTCATAGCGTTAGGAAATTCATCTCCGGTGACTGTTCCTGATTTATCAAACCAAGCTGTAGAAACACCATCAGCTAAAGTGATAGAGCAGGTCATCCCAGAACTGATTACTGAACGCGCTGGTACATTTGGAGTTTCTAAAGATCTAGCCTTAGCAATTGCATTCTGTGAGAGTACCAATCGGCAATATGATTCTACAAAAAAGGCCGAAGATGGTACTCCTGTAGTGCTCCGTGGAGTGCACAATCCTGCCGACGTTGGCGTTTTTCAAATTAATGAAAAATACCACTTAGAGAAGAGTAAAGAGTTGGGATATGATATTTACACCTCAGAAGGTAATATCGATTACGGCTTATGGCTTCTTAAAAACGAAGGTAGTAAGCACTGGAACTGGAGCAAACCTTGCTGGAGCCCTAGACTCGATAAAAACGCCTAAGCTCAGATAATGAGAGAGATAGGTACTACGTGAAAAAGCTGACTGGAGTAATCCGTCAGCTTTTTCCTTTGTTTAATTAAATAGAGAGGAGAATAGAGTTTAGCCAGATTGTTTATAGATATTTAACCTAGGCTTTATTTATAGATCAACGTCGCAAAATCTATGTTGTGCGACGTTCTATTGTTCTTACAGCTGGTACTACCCCGGCCTTTAATATCTAAAAAATAGTCTAAACAAAATTGTCCCTGAATTAATTATTTGTACTCACCTCTACCAAACTCTCAACCTCTCACCCTCTTTAACTCTAATGTGAAACTAATCGATAATTATAAAAAATGACATCAAGCCCTTAACCCCTTTTTCTCTCCCCCGTTAGGGGAGACTCCCATTTTAAATTTTAGAAAAAATAAAAAAAATTATAACCCAGGGCAGTTAGCGGCGGCGGTGTAGCCAGCCTTCTGAGCCTCAGCGATAGAATTAAACCAAACTTTGTTTTCCTCTTTAATTCTTTTAGCCCCCGAACACTCTGGTAAATGATACTTGGTGCCATTTTTAGAAACTACCACCTTACCAGTATTAGCCAGGGAATTCACGGGTTGTGCCTCCCCTGTTAAATTACCCACCGAGGCAGTCAAATTAACCTTCGGCACCTGATCACTCACCACCCCCGATCTTTCAGTGGTGACTACCATAGTGGTTTTATCTAAATCCACCTGCTCGATTCGGACCGGTTCTTGAGTGTTAGTTGTGGCCGACAGACGTCCCAAACCAAAAGCCCCAACAGCCACCACAATCACCGTCAGGGTCAAAAAGAGGTCTTTTTCGTGTTCTACTAGCTTATTCCAACCCAAAGCCAGATAACCCTTGATTTTTTGGCTTAATTCTTTTATACTCATACGGTAAATTCAATACGTTAAATTTTAACACTTATAAGCCATGGCAACAAAAAAATCTGGCGGTACCGCCAAAAACCTACGCGATTCTAACCCTAAGTACCTTGGTACCAAGCTTTATGCTGGCCAGGACGCTAATGCTGGTTCTATTATTGTTCGTCAACGAGGCACTAAAATCGCTGCTGGTAAAAATGTGAGAGTTGGAAAGGACCACACCCTATACTCAGCTACCGAAGGTCAAGTAAAATTCTCCACTAAACGCAAAATGAGTTTTACTGGTAAAGTAAAACGAATCACTGTCGCAAACGTTATTCCAAAGGTTTAATCGAGATATTCAAAGAAGCTTCCAAATGGCGAGTCCCTGACTCGCCATTTGTTATTTTAACAGTCACCTCCCCTACTGTTTTTAGTGGTTTGTCTAAAATAATAAACTTGGGATCAATTTTAATACCAGTTTGTTTAGCTAAGTGTTCAGCTACATCTTTACTGTGTAGACCAGCAAACAAGTGACCTTCTTTACCCACCTTTGCTTCTATAATTAGAACCACCTGTTTAAGACTCTCGGTTAATTCTTTAAAAACTCTAATATTATGCATATCTGAAGCTTCTTTTTCTTTCTGTAAAGCCTCCACCTTTTTAAGAGCTTCTGGGCTAGCGATCACTGCTTTATTTTGTTTTAGTAAAACATTACGCGCAAAGCCATCGGCCACCTCTTTCACTTCATATTTTTTACCAACTTTTGGCACATCTTGGAGTAAAACTATTTTCATATTTTTATTATATTTATTCGGTCAATTTCTCAATTGCCTCTACTATATCAGCTACCTCATCAAAGGCAATATCACCCCTTCTGCCATATTTATTGATTCGTAGATATTCTCCCCAAACGCGCGAAATAGCAACTTCATTTTTAAACCAAGAATCTTCAGTAATAGTAATCCCGTCTTTATATACACCAGGAAATGTCACTTGTAATAACTCAGTTTTGGGTAATAATTTCTTAAGGGTTAGATAACCTCTTCTGGAATCATGTTTTTTAAAAAGAAATATTATTTTTTTATAGCTACTAAAATCTAAAACTTTTAATGCTTCGGTAACATTAGCTAGGGTGTTATCTGAAACAGATTCTATAAAAAACTCTACATCGGGAAACAAGTTAGGGTTAATAGAATCCAAAACCAATTGTGATTCTGGCTTAGGGACTATAACACTGTCCTCAAACTTGGGAGTTCCCCCTGTTAGCACCACTTTGGAAACTAATTTCCTGTTTAAAACTATTTTAGTTAACTCTGCCATTCTCTCAGTCTGACTATTTCCAAACACAAACAACAACTCCGCTGGGGTTAATATATCATCCGGCCTAAAACACAACTTCGTAAGTAAGCCTACTACCTCCTTTGTTAATATTGGTGTTTTTGATTGTCTAGAAATTTCCCTCTTTTCTAAAGACATAAGAATTATTTAATTTTCGGAATACTACTAGTCGCTAACACCTTACCGGTCAATATTTCAATTGCTTTAGCCATTTGGACATCCCGATTAGCTTCTAAATCTTCTTTTGTCATAGACACTTTGTAATCTGGGTCTAGACCATTACTAGACAAGGAGTGACCACTTGGAGTCAACCAGCGAGCAATAGTCACCTTCAAAGAGGCGTCACCGCCTACTGGAATAAGCTCTTGAACCGATCCTTTACCAAAAGACTTCTCACCCACCAAGATAGCTTTGCCCTGCTCTTTCAAGGCGCCCGCTAAAATCTCTGCCGCTGAAGCACTTCCCTGATCAATTAAAACGACCATCTTTAATCTGTCAGTAAAAATATTGTAACCATGACTACGGTAGGTTTTTTCTGCATCTGTTTTACGAGTCTCTCTCACAATCACCTTATCAGCCGGTAAAAACCAAGAGGCCATATCGATCGCCGCTTCCATGTAACCGCCAGGATTGCCACGCAAGTCAATAATTAACTTGTCACTTTTTGATTCCACAAATTCCCGTAGAGAATTTCTAAATAGATTAGGAGATTGAGCTGAAAAGTTATACAAACTAATCACAAAAACACCATCTGGTAATTTCTTAGTCGCAATAGTTGGTATCTGGATAATATCTCGAATCAGTGTAAAGTCTTTTAATTCCTTTTCACCTGCTCGGGAAATAGTTAACTTAACCACTGTTCCCTCTTTGCCACGAATCTTACTAATCACCTCATCAATAGCTAAACCTGAAATATCTTTATCATCGACTTTAACCACCTTGTCACCAGATTTTATACCAGCCTTTTTGGCTGGACTATTTGGTAAAGGAGCCACCACGGTAATCTTACCCTCTTTCATTCCCAGTTCCATTCCCACCCCGCCAAAATTACCAGCAATCTCCTCTTCAAATTTTTTCTTTTCCACTGGAGGCATAAAAACTGTATAAGGGTCCCCCACACTGGCGACCATACCAGAAATAGCTCCCCATACTCGGTCTTGATCAGTAGCAATTTTGGTTGTTGTCCCATTAGCCCCACCGACAAATTTCTGATCTAATTCTGTCCACACTTCCCAGAAAGGAGAGAAGTCAACCTGATCACTAACCGTGTTTTCTTTATTGGTTACCGCCTTCACTTCCTTAATAGCTGATCCGTGATCATAACCATATTGGGCGCCGGCCACAAAACCGACACCAAGAGCTCCAACAATAAGCAAAGCTCCCAAACTACGAGAAAAATTGATGTTCATATGTAACACAATTATCGCAAACTATCCACTTGTGGTCAAATATTGGCTTAGTATAATAGTCTTAATGATTAAACAACTAAAATACAAAAATATTACTTGGATCGATCTAGAGTCACCAACCAAAGAAGATATTGCTAGTTTAACCGACAAATATAAACTTCATTCCTTAGTCGCCGAAGAATTAGTCACTCCTAGTGCTCGTTCTCGGGTCGACTCCTACGAAGACTATATTTATTTAATTCTCCATTTTCCACCTTGTGCTGTCTGTTATGGACCAAACGAGAAACACACTCTTGATGTAGAAGAAATAGATTTTGTTCTTGGTAAGGATTTTTTAATTACTACCCACTACAAGGAAATCCCTCAACTAGAAGAGTTATCCAAGATTTTAGAGGCTCACTTCGGTCCAGAAAAAAATAAAAAAGATATTCACGCTGGTTATTTGTTTTTCCATATCATGCGGACTATGTACCAACACCTAGAAGAAGGGTTGGAATACATCAATCGCCAACTCCTAGATGTTGAAGGTCATGTTTTTGCTGGTCGCGAACGAGAAATGGTGTCTCGTTTATCAGACATCAACCGCAGTTTAATCGACTTCCGCTGGTCTCTCAAATCTCACCGCGAAATTCTCGCCTCTCTAGAGTTGGTAGCTAAAGAGTTTTTTGGCCAAAATTTCAGTTTTCAACTTAGAGTTATCAGTGGTGAATACGAACGTATCTGGAATATGCTCGAAAGCAACCGAGACACCTTCTACGATATTCGCCAAACCAACGAATCCCTCCTTTCCATTAAAACCAACGAAACTATGCGTGTCTTAACCGCCACCGCTTTTATCTTTTTCCCTCTAACTTTAATTTCTGGTGTTTTCGGTATGAGTACCACCTTTGTTCCTCTGATGAGTGAGCCTTCTGGCTTCTTTATTGTCTTGGTCTTTATGGCTGTGGTAGTCTTGGGTATGTACGCCCTAGCCAAGAGAAACCGATGGCTCTAAAACTTTACAACACCCTTACTAAAACCAAAACAGACTTTACTCCTCTTCAAGCTGGAGAAGTGAGGCTATATTCTTGTGGACCAACAGTTTACAACTACGCCCACATTGGCAATTTCCGGGCTTTTATCTTCTCTGATACAGTCCGTCGCACTTTTGAGTATTTGGGTTACAAGGTGGACCAAGTCATGAATATTACCGACGTGGATGATAAAACTATTCGCGGTGCTCAAGCGGAAAATTCTTCACTATCTGACTTCACTAAAAAATACGAAGCTATTTGGCGGGAAGATCTAAAAAAATTAAACATTCTTGAGCCAACCCACACTCCTCACGCTACTGACTATATTGAACAAATGATTACCATGATTGGTAATTTACTAGCCAAAGAGATAGCTTACCAAACCGAAGATGGAATTTATTTCAATATCACTAAGGCTAAAAACTATGGACAACTGGTTGATCTAAAACTAGACGCCCACACTCAATCGCGAATTCAAAATGATGAGTATGACAAAACTAATCCTCAAGATTTTGCGTTATGGAAATTTTATAAACCTGAAGATGGTGAGGTAGTTTGGGATGCGCCGTTTGGTAAAGGCCGACCAGGTTGGCACATCGAGTGTTCGGCTATGTCCACTTCACTACTAGGTAATACTATCGATATTCACACCGGAGGTATCGATTTAATGTTTCCCCACCACACTAACGAGATCGCTCAATCCGAAGGGGCGACTGGTGAACACTTTGTGAATTATTGGTTGCACTCTGGGCATATCAATATCGCCGATGAAAAGATGTCTAAATCCCTCGGTAATATCGTAAATTTGAAAACTCTGGAAGAAGAAAATATTTCCCCACTCGCCTTCCGTTATTGGGTCTTAACTTCTCACTATCGCACGACTACTAATTTTACCTTTGAAGCGGTAAACGGGGCTCAAGAAGCTTACAAAAAATTAGTACGAGTTATGGAAGAATTATCCAATGAACCAACTGGAGAAATAATAGCAACCTATCATGATAAATTTACCCAAAGTTTGGAGGATGATTTAAATACCGCTCAAACTATCGCTCTCATTTGGGAATTACTATCAGATAGCACTATTTCTAATGCGGATAAAAAAGCGACCTTGCTCGACTTCGACCAAGTCCTAGGTTTAGGTTTAGTCGACATTAAATCAGAACGAATCCCCGAAAATATCCTAAACCTCATCAACGACCGTGAAGTCGCCCGCCAAGCCCAAAACTGGGCCGAATCCGACCGCCTCCGGGATGAAATAAGCTCTCTCGGTTTTGAATTAAAAGACACCCCAAATGGGCAGAAAGTTTTCCGCAAATAAAAATTCTCCACCTAGCCACAACACAAAGCTTGTTGACTTTTCAATCAAATTATGTTAATATTATAGTTATATACAACCCAGCTGAGAAGCTGACTAATTGGGGAGATCACGACATGATTGCCTTACTGTTTTTTATTATTACCAGTTTGTTTATGTATGTCGTCACCGGCAACGAGAGGACCACCTTGGTGGGAATGGTCATGCTTTGGGCTGGAATGGCATTCATCGAAGAACGGGTAGACCGCATCCTGAAGAAAATCGAAAGTCTTGAGCAGAAGTAACCCGCCCACAGCACAGCAAACCCGCTGTCAGTTGTGAGGCGGGTTTGTTGTTTATGAAAGTTCTCCACTCCCTATCCCCCTTTCTGTCTCTTTTTCCTAATTCTCCCCCTATATCTAATGTGCTAAAATTGCTCCATGAGTGACAACAACGACAAACCTTTTGCCTCACCGGGACTAAAGGTACCACCACACGACCTGACTGCTGAACAGGCCTTTTTAGGTTCTGTTATGCTTCGCCCAGAAGTGATGCACGAGGTGGTCGACGTGGTTTACCCAGACGATATGTATTCCGGTAAACACCGGATTATTTTCAAAACTATTCGCGCTCTTTATGACGACCACGATCCGATCGACGCTGTCTCAGTTGGCAACAAGCTAAAAGATAATAAACAACTAGACCAAGCCGGTGGCGCTAGTTATTTGGCGGAATTAATGAACTCCGTCCCCTCTGCTTCTAACGCCGAGTACTATGGTGAAATTGTCGCCAAGAAATCTGCTCTCCGTCGCCTCATCGCTTCGGCTGATAAAATACTGGAACTCGGTTACAACGAACGCGATCACGTTGATAGTATTTTCGACAAAGCCGAACATTTGATTTTCAACCTTGCTAGTTTTACCAAAAAAACTTTTGCCCCGATTCGCGAAACCTTATCAGAAGTTTGGGAACGATTCGACAAACTCAACGGGACCGATGTCGGTATGCGCGGAGTGCCAACTGGTTACAAAGATATCGATAACAAACTTTCTGGTCTCCAAAAATCAGACTTAGTGATTCTCGCCGCTCGACCATCGGTGGGTAAAACTTCTTTTGCTCTCGATATCGCTCGGAATGTCTCTTGCCATCAAGGCAAGACAGTCGCTTTCTTCTCATTGGAAATGTCTAAAGATCAATTGGCGGAACGTATGCTCTCTGGTGAAAGTGGTATTGATTTGTGGCATTTGCGTAATGGCAAAGTTGGCAAAGAAGATGACCTGATTCGCCTGCGCGATGCTTTAGAAACTTTATCTAAAGCTCAACTAATCGTTGATGACTCACCTAGTATTAATATTACTCAAATGAAAGCCTCGGCCCGACGTATTAAAGCTGAATTCGGTCTTGATTTAATCATTGTTGATTACTTACAACTAATGATTCCAAAACGCGACACGGACTCGATGGTCCAACAGGTAACCGAAATCTCTCGCTCCCTTAAAGCCTTGGCTCGTGAATTAGAGGTCCCGGTTGTGGCTTTGTCACAACTCTCTCGAGATGTGGAAAAACGTGGCGGTAAGCCTCGTCTATCGGACTTGCGTGACTCTGGTTCGATCGAACAAGACGCCGACGTGGTCATGTTTATTCACCGTGAAGACCGTCTCAACGAAGGTTCTGATCGGAAAAATATTGCCGAGATTATTATTGCCAAACACCGCAACGGACCAACTGGTGAAGTAGAACTCTTCTTCGACGCTGAACGCACTCGCTTCCTAAGTATTGAAAAAGGTGACTTCGGTGGCTTTGGTGGTCCACCAGCCCCAGCTTATACCAACAACAACACCAACGGCTTTGGTGGTTTCTAAAATATGTCCAACCCTATCGTTAAATTATCTGAGTTGTTTGTAAAATTTCCCGGCATTGGTCCTCGCCAAGCTCGGCGGTTTGTTTACTATTTACTCCACCATGACCGTAAAACAGCCGAAGAAATAATCGAAGCGATTCAAGAATTAAAAGCTTCAACTCTTCAATGCTCTGGTTGTTTTCGTTTCTTCACCAAAAAGAACTACAACCAAGCTGGGGCTTTGTGTGAGATTTGTAGTGACGAAACCGCTGATCATTCCACTTTAATTATTGTTGAAAAGGATGCTGATTTAGAAAATGTTCGCAAAGCTGGTAGTTATAACGGCTTGTATTTCGTCCTTGGTGGCTTGGTGCCTATTCTAGACAAAAATCCTGAAGCTCGGATTCGGATAGGCGCTCTCAAAAAAAGAATCGAGACCTTATTAAAAAACAACCAACTAAAAGAGTTGATTTTAGCCCTCAGTGCTAGCGTTGAGGGTGACAACACCGCTGACTATGTTCATGCGGAATTGCGGGACCTAGCTACTAAAAATAACCTTACTATTTCCACCCTCGGGCGAGGGTTGTCTACCGGCACCGAGCTTGAATACTCTGACCCAGACACGATTCGTGAAGCCCTGCGCGGTCGCAGAGTCTAAAGAAAAAGCCCCGACTTTACTCAGGGCTTTTTCTTTATTTAATTAAACTTTCTTGATACTAACTTTAGTAAAAGGTTGACGGTGACCTTGCTTTTTACGAGCTCGAGTCTTGTTTTTATATTTAACAATCGTGATTTTCTTAGCTCGGCCTTCAGCGACAAAATCAGCTTCAATAGTTGCCCCAGCGATAGTCGGAGTACCAACAGTAGTCTTCTTACCATCATCCATCAAAAGCACCTCAGTAAAGGTAATCTTGCCGTTTTCTGGTTGTGGAAGCTTTTCAATAGTAAGAGCCTCCCCTTCTCGGACCACGTATTGTTTGCCCCCGGTTTTAATAACTGCAAATGACATAATTCCAGTATCCTACCAGAAAAACCCTTTCAAGGCAAGGGATTAATCCTCAATTTGGGGCTTATCAAGCACAATTGGCTCTATTTCACCCCCTACCCCTGTCACCCGCAACACATCCTTATCCACCTTCTTAAACTCCTTATAAGCCGTATTATAGTGGCTCACAGTTGTCCCTAAAGCATTCCCTAGCTTCTTTAAATACTCATCATAGGCCCCAATATGCTTCCCCAGGTCTTCGACTCGCTTCCGGATCTCGACCGCCTGTTCTTCTATCTGGAGGGCTTTTAGGCCTTGTAGGACGGTCTGTAGATATGCCAAGAAGGAAGTTGGCGAGACAATGATCACGTGTTTTTCTTTAAAAGCATATTCCACCAAATCGCGAGTATTAACCTTGACCGCCCCCACTTGGGTGACCAGTAAATCATAATAAACCGCTTCGTGAGGAATAAACATGAAAGCAAAGTCCATTGTTTTCTCGTTGGGCTTCACATATTTAGCCGTCTCATCAATTCGGTTTTTTAAATCAGTCTTAAATAACTTTTCCAGTCGCTCTCGCTCTAGTGGATCTCGTTCTTCAGCTAACCGGTTATAATTTTCAAGTGAAAATTTGGAATCAACTGGAATTATTTTATCTTTCACAAACACAACCGCATCCACAATCGTCCCATCAGAAAATGGATACTGCATTTGGTAACTACCAGTCGGTAAGACATTTTTTAACAAGGTTTCCAAATAATATTCCCCAATCACTCCACGCTGTTTCGGATTTTTGAAAATATCCTGCATGTTTTGGAGTTGATCTGCAAAGCCGATCATTTGTTTACCGGTCTCCTCTACTCTGGTCACCTTCTCGGTCATTTTAGTGATCTCCCCCAAAAATTGATTAACTAGTTTTTGCGACTCGCCAAATTGCCCCTGCATCGAAGTTTGGATCATGGTCGAAGAATCAGACAATTTTTGATCAACCGTTCTAATCAAATCCTGAAGTTGATTTTGTAATAAAAGCATGGATTGATCCGCCACCTGACTTCCCTCTTTGGTTTTATTCAACAACAACCAGACCACCACCGCGCCACCCACCACACCAACAATAACTCCTAAAGTAATATATAAAATCATGCCAATATCATAACAATAAGCTCCAGTTTAACCAAGATAAAAAAAACGGCCGGTCTCGCATTGGAGACCAGCCGGTCTAGACTACACACAAACAATAGTCAGAGAAAACACCTCATAGACACCGAGGGGCGCCTTGATTACGCCGACGACGCCGCGGTTTTGGCGCTTTTTCTTCCTTAGGTTTCTTCGCCTGACCCCACGGGTAATTCCGCTTATCAGGATTAGAAACCCAAGCAATCACATCAGACAAGAGCTGATTAGCACAGGTTTTCACCCGAGCCTCTGGCAGAAGATTGCCAATCGCCACAATCCAAGTGTTCCTCGTAGCCCAATCGGGCACCTCCTCCTTTGGTCGGCCATTCCGACGCCAGGTGAAAGATCTATCCGCCCTTTTAGACTCGTAAACCGCGATCTGGGTGTGGCCAGCAAAACCATTCGCCAGCCCAGATCGAGCATCACCCTCGGACTCAAACATGGCAACTTCGACTGTCACCTGGTCAGCCAAACCAGACTCCTGGTCATCACGCTCCACCTTACGGGCGATAATCTGATTAAGAACTAACGGCACATTTAAGCCACCACCCCCAACCACGGCAAAAAATAAGACCTTCTTCGACATACCATTCAACCTCCTTAACAAAGACCTAATCAACCCAGACAATTCTAAACTTTGTGTTCAGATGCTGGTATGAGTTCGCCGTCACCATTCTCATATCAGCACCCCAACCAAAAACCTCCCTTGTGGGGAGGCCTGTGCTTGTCTTGATCTTAAATTATTTTCCTTAAAAATTAGATGAAGTTTTGTACATAGGTATCCCCAATGATTGGCCAAATAGGTGGCGCAAAGTAAAATAGCAAACCTTTGTGAAGGTTTGTCGTGTGCCAGTCAAAATTTGGGAACCTGTATTACTCATAATTTTAGTGTAACTATTATAAAAAACTTGTCAAATATAAAAAGAAAGGGCCGTCCAAACGAATCGGACGGCCCACATGAGTAACGGTATTGTTGAAGCCTAATCGGGTTGAAGGACAACCCTAGACTCCAAACTGGTCACACCCTTGTCTTTAAAGCCGAGCTTTTCAGCTCCAGCTTCCGACAAGTCAAATGTTCGGCCGCGAGCAAACGGGCCCCGATCTCTAACTTCAACCGTCAAAGTCTGACCGGTTTCGGGGTTGGTCAGCTCTACGAGCGTCCCAAATGGAAGCTCTTTATGGGCAACTGTCGTTGGATCGCGCTTATCAAAGCGCTCCCCGTTGGCCATAGGGCTACCATGTAACTCCTCACCATACCAACTCACCACCACCATCTTGGCCTTTGATTGAGAATCAATTATTGTCTGATCCGAAGAAGCCGGACCTCCGACAAAACCAATCCACATCACTAGGAAGAAACTACTCACGACAAAACACTCCTCAAGACAATCGAGTCGACTATCTTATTTGTTTTTTAACCTGATGAAAAGTTGCGCGAGACAGTCCGCGACTCTTTTTCTAAGGTCAAATAGGTACTAAGGTCCACTAGTATTCTATAACTAAGTATATCTTTTGTCAAATAACAAGAAACCGCCCTCCAACGGTTCCTTGACGGTTCGTTTGGTTTGAGCGGTTAGTTTAGTGCTGAGGAAGTCCGGACTGCCGGACCTCTTCCATAAGGAGATCTTTCGTATTCCTCGACACGAGCTGCTCGATAACAGCTCGGCCAAGCAGGCCCTCAGCGGCATCAACGGAATCAACCATGATGTCCAGCCGACGGCCACAGCGGCCGTAGAAATATCCGTAAGTACGGCCGCCCTCCTCCCGCTTTTCAGCCAAGCGGAAAGTATGGTGACCGACATTGGGGGGATTTTCATCCCAAACCATCTGGTCAACCAGACGGTTACCCGGCGTGCAACTTGGCGTCGCCAGACGGGGGTCAATCCCTCCAGAGACAAGAACAATATTGTTTCCAACAACGAGAACAATCACGGTAAACACCCTCCTATCTTGATTCAATACAACAGGATAACTATAGCCCAATGCTATAGACCCCCTCCACTCTGTATTATAACATTTTATATATTAAAGTCAATAAGTTTGCCCTAATACCCTTTAGCCCGGGCATTTTTTACTTCTGAAACTCGCCTACCATATGAACACCTTGTTTGAGTCGGCCGTTGAGACGAAGACCTAGGTTATAGCTTGTTTGTAAATTTAAACCATACTCCGAGATTAATTTAGTCCAATCTTCCCAAGTCCGGTACTGGCCCGTCCACTGCATGTGTGGATTGTGGACATTAATTAGCCAGTCGTTAGCAATAATAAATTCCCACCGCTCGGCCGGAGTTAGATCATAAAATCGTCTCGTTAGATCAGCATCTGTTTGCAAACCAAAATTAGTCACAATATTAGGAATAGTGGAATAATCAAAATCCTTAGTAAATGTTTCTTCCATCAAAACTAACTTCCCACCTGGTTTTAATAAACCACGACAAATATTTAACGTATTCCGAATAACTTCTTCATTAGGAAAATGATGAAAGGTATGTTGAATCAAGATCACATCAACGGATCCTGGAGGTATAGGAAACGAAGTGGCGTCTGGCTCAACCTGATAATATTCTCCCCTATCTGGAAACATGAAATCGCCGTTTTGCGGAATAATATCTACTCCAATAAATTTCACCGCCTCATACCGGCGAGCATAGTAGTTAATTGCCGCTAATCGATTGGCTCCGATATCCAAAAAAGTTTCTACACCGTCTAATTTAATTAGGCTAAATTCCTCATTCTCAGTCACTTTAACTTTAATATCATCCTTTATCTGTAACAACAATTTGGCACATTCTTTCCGTAACACATCAGTATCAATAACCCCCTTTCCTTTCCAGGCTGTCATCACAAATTCTTCCGCCTGGTCTTTGGGAATCCCCGCCCAAGTGTAGTTAGTCACAAAGAAATCTGCCAGCAGTTTCGTCACAGCTGGACTTTGCCAAATTTCAAAAGGGTGTTTGTTGAGTATATTCATACCCCTTACAAATCCATCTTTTTTATCAGCTTAATAATATCTTCCTTATTTTCAAAATCCATCTCACTCCGATCAAGGGTAATCAGAGTTGTGGTCGACGGAACAAGATCAAAAACTCTTTCATACTTCTCTTGTAGTGGGACGATAATATCTTTATAAAAGTTGCCCGTATCAAAATCCCTACCACCCAACTCTATAAATTTTCTAGTTCCTGCTTCATTATTTTTTAAATACAAAATAATATCAGGCCATTGAAGACTTTTTAAATCTATCTGAGCCATTTCTTGAGCTACACTCTTGTCATAACCTTCCAGTAAGACATCAACATACATTTGGTAATCAATCCAAAATGTATCAAGTAAGATTCCTGATTTAGATTCCTGTAGGTCTATTGCTTCTAGAAAATGGTCAATTTGCTTGTTACGAAACCATAAAATCCTTCGTAAGGAATTTTGATTATTTTTTATATCGTTCTCTATAAAATCTGGGAAAACATCCCCCTGGCCTTCTAAAAATGGGTAGAAATCTAAAGTCTCAGCCAGCTTGTTTACTAAAAATGACTTTCCACTACGAGGGGCCCCGATGACGGCAACAATCTTACCCTTACTCATGTTCTTCTTCTTGACGTAATTCTTTACTATATGAACGCAAATCTAGTACACCTTCTAAGTCCTCAACAATATAATCAGGTAGATACATTCCTAATCTTTTATATTCATTGTCTCCTCGAGCTACCGCTATTGTCTTGACCCCTTCAACTCTCTTGGCATCTTTAATATCACTCGGCAAATCGCCAATCATTACTGTTTTTTCCCGGGTTTCTCCTTTATCCGCAATAATCTGTATCATTCCCGATTTATCATGACAGTCTGCATGTATCTCATCAAAATCTTCAGCAATATTCTCTTTCGCTAAAACCTCTTTAATATACTTCTCCGACCCAGCTGAGATTATGTGGATTTTCAGATTTGGATTATTCTGTTTCGCTTCTTTAAGTTTATTCAAAACATCCTTAACTTCTGGATACAGAGCAGCTGGAGTATGGTGTTCATTATTTACTTGAGTTTGAACTTCCCGATAGGTATCCTTAAAGTCTGTTAACTCTTCTGGCGTATTTAACGATATACCAAAACGCTTATAGTAATCTTGGAAAGGAGCTTGATAAGAGTTGGCGATATCCTCAACGCTCGTTGGTGTTGGTATATTTTTATCTGCTTTCTTGTCCAATGTAAGCTCTAAAGCTCGATAAACTGAATATGTACTGTCATACAAAACGCCGTCAAAATCAAAAATTATATCATTAAAAAGTGTCGTGATTGATCCCTCACGTTCTTGGTGTTCGGAAAAAGATTCTACAGTATCTCGATATGTAATAGCGTCCTGATAGTCTAAAGGTTGGGTCACCCCTACTGCTCTTTGTTTATCCATAATTGACAGGAGATACAAAAAGTCTTCACGATCTTTTCGATCTTCTTCTGTTAATTCTGATTGAATTTCATTATCTAATCTTTCCATTTTGTATATCAAAATACTACCAGGTTACAGCTAAAAATGACAGTCTGAGGGCAAGGCTCCCTATATACTATATTTGTATTATATACCAAACCAACAAGGCCAGACCACTCCACCAGCCTAGATCAGAAACCACTAAACCAACCATTATTTTCATCTGCCAACTGTTGGGTAGTAACTCCGCTGATCTACCCTCTTTTTCTCGTTTTAGCAAAAACGGACTAACTATAAAAGACAAAAGCACTCCATTTAAAATCAATACCACCGCAATCAAAGCATGCAATTGCGGAATTAGTTCACCATAAGATCCGCGATAAAAAATAAACCCGCCAACCACCGCCAAGAAAATACCCAACCAAATTAATGGTTTGGTCACTTTATGAGTTCTAGTGGTCGCTTCGGTCCAATAAGTAGACTTTCGGCCCAAAAAACCATGCAAATCGATAACTGTGACCGCCCCTAAGCCGATAATAAAACCAGCTAATAATGAAAATAGACCAATAAAATCTAAAAGATTAATCATTATTTAATTATAAAATACTTTAGATTATTAAAACAGTATTTCCTTGTATACCATGATTTTAGTATCCCTGTCGAGCTCTAATAAAAATCAAAAAACAGGGGCGACAGTCCTGTTTTAAAATGGTAGTATTTTTAGATTAAAGGAAATAGTTCTCAAATGATGGCGTTCACAAAAATTAATAAAAACTACTTTCGAATTATTTTTGAAGTCCTTATTTTGTGTGCAGGAATCACTTTGGGTTTGATTATTAATAAACCAGACGAACCTCAAACAATAGAAAGTGTTCGGGAAACTTCATCAAGTTACAAGTTTATCAATCCCCTCCTGTTTGTAAAAGTCCCCGAAGATCCAGCTGACTCTGAGTACTCATCACTTAAAAAAATAATCGGCCAGTACGTAGAAAATGTAATTGATCAAAAAAAGGTTAGTGAAATGTCAGTATATTACCGCAACCTAAACACAAGCCAATGGATCTCCATCAACCCAGAAGAAACTTTCTACCCAGCCAGCATGCTTAAAGTGGCAACTCTAATTTCTGTTCTTCGAGTGGCCGAATCAGATCCCCACCTTCTTTCTCGCACCGTTAGCTTAAATGGTGATGATAGTTTCCTTAAGGAAGGTCAAACAAAGTACCAGTCAGAAAACCCAGTAAAAAGCGGTTATTCATACACCATCAAAGAACTAGTTGACCGCCTCGCAATAGACTCAGACAACGCCGCGGACAATGCTCTTCAAAACATTGTTGGAGAAAATAAAATTTTAAAGACCTATCATGATCTTAAGCTTCCGGAACCAGGACCACGCTCTCAAGGTAATACCTACACCGCCCGAGAATATTCCCATCTTTGGAGAGCTCTCTATAACGGCACATACCTGTCACGCACTCTTTCAGAACAAGTTTTAGAGCTTCTTAGCCGAACAAAATTTACACAAGGCCTTGTGGCGGGAGTACCAGCTGACATAGTTGTTTCTCACAAATTTGGTGTACGCACTGTCCTGACTGACAACTCTTCAACTTCTCCTTTATATCGAGAGCTCCATGATTGCGGTATCGTCTATAATAAAAATGCACCCTATTTTATTTGCGTTATGACTCGCGGAAATGATTTCGACACACTTGAATCAGTCATCAAGGATATTTCTAAAATAACCTGGGATCATATTTCAAATCTTAACTCGCAATAAAAAACACCAAAAAACATAGTCAATAAAATAGGCGGTCAATTTATTTTCTAGGCAAAGGAATAAACATACTCGTCTTTTTTTTGTACTCTACAAACTCAGGATTCTCAGCCATCTTTTTCTCTAACATTGGTATGCCAGAAACTTTTAAAATCAAGGTAGTAATAGTTAGAGGTCCTATTATAGCAAAAGCACCATTTGGGACAGACAACGCGACCAGCCAAATACCCCACCATTGTACCACTTCCCCAAAATAATTTGGATGGCGTGTGTAAGCCCATAAACCACCTTGCATTAACTTACCCTTGTTTGCTGGGTTTTTAATAAATCGAACCAACTGAGCATCACCTACAACTTCAAAATAAAAACCAAGTAACCAGACCAGCACCCCCAAAAAATCCAACACACCTAGGGTTGGTTCTGAATTTTTATTTATCACCAGCACTGGTAAAACAATCAAGAATAGTAACAGGCCCTGCAAAAGATAAACCTGTAGAAACGAACGTAGATAAAACCACTGACCCCACTCTTTGCGCCACGCCAAATAGCGATAATCCTCACTCTTTCCCTTATTGCGAGTGTGGATATGCCAAGCGAGGCGCAACCCCCAAATAGTTACTAAGATATTTATTAGAATCTCTCGCGGTCCAGAATAATCAACAAGAAAAAATGATATCCAACTTATAAGTACAAAACCTAAGCCCCAAGCCACATCAGCCACATCGTTTCTTTTTTTCACTAAAGAAACTACGAACCAAAGGCTCATGTAGACAAACAGGATTAGACCAAGGGTTAAATAATAGTTCATTGTTCAATCTTACTAGGGACCAAAGTAGGCACTAGTTGAAACCGAGTCTATAGTAATAAACACCGGTAAGGCTATTGCCAGTAGTATACAAAAGCCTAACTGATAATTATGTAATTATAGCACAATCATATTTTCATACCCCACGAGTTTGCATTTGGATTTCGTTCTTTACGAGAAAGCAGAAACTGCCACATCGAAAACAGAATGAAAGCAAGCAAGGTCACCATCTTGTAGTTAACCCACTGCTCCGTCGTAAAATACCACAACGCCAGCTGATTAGAGAAAGCCAATAGAAAAGCAAACACCATCCATCTTATAGAGACAATCCTCCACCCATTATCTGTAATATCGAAGATACTAATAAAAAGTTTTTTCAATATCAGAACCCCTTTAAGATAGTATCCAAGTATAATCAGAAATAATAAACCCCAGAATAATGTGTCTTTAAAGATCAGATAGGTAGGGTTTGATGAGAAAACAGTCACTCCCCCAAAAATAATAATTAAACCAGATGAAAAAAGAGAGAAAATGGCGATTCTTTTTTCGACATATGTTGATAAAAGAAAAGCAATCAAAACAACAACTACCAGGGCGATAGTTGCGTTTACAAAATCAACCAAATTAAAAATAATAAAGAAAAGTACTATTGGTCCAAATTCTATAAATAAATTTAGTGCTAATTTGAGTGAGAAGTTTTTTGTCTTGTTTTCCATTTTTTGCTCCAGTGAGTCGTAAATCTACTTTTTCTTATCAAACCACTTTTGAGCTTTGGGTTTTCGATGAGGACAGCCGGGCCAGCAACAAGGCCGTCTTTTTCCTCTTCGTAAGTCCTCACTTAGCCTAGCTAAGTGTTCTGTCCGGGTTGCCTCTTTTTTGACTATTGTTACCCAACAAATCCATTCATTACGAGCCAGTGGTGTTAACCCATTCCACAACTCTAAAATATCTTTATTTGATTGAAGTACTGCTGTGAGATCTTTTGGAACTCGGTGGATAGTATCAGAGTTTGTCGTCTTTTTGGTCATACTAGTAAGTGTAACAAAACATTACAAACTCATCTATTCTACTTACACCACTCTAAAAAGACAGCTCCCAAGAGCATAATAAAATTAATAACACCGGAATAGTAATTATTATATATTACTGTCGTAGAATCTTCTCCATCACTTTTCCTTTAGCCAACTCATCAATCAGCTTATCCAAATATCGAATTTCTCTCATCGTTGGTTCTTTAATCTCTTCTATTCGCACACCGCAAATCACCCCTTTAACCAAAGTCCGTAAAGGATTGAGTTTTGGTGCCTTGGCAAAGAAAGTTTCAAAATCTGTCCGTTTTTTTAGCTGTTCCTCTAATCCTTTCTGGCTGTAACCTGTCAGCCAGCAGATGATCTCATCGACTTCTTTTTTAGTCCGACCTTTTTTCTCTGCTTTAGCAACATAATGGGGGTAGACACTGACAAAACTGGTTGTATAAATACGGTGTTTTTTGGTGGGAGCTTCTGGTTTCATATTTATTTTATTTTAACAAAATTACAGATAGACCCGCATCCAGAACTCTTTTCAGGAAACACAAAAAGTGACAAAAGTGACAGAAATTTTATAATCCGAAAAAACCAATAAGAACAGACGCCACCCAACCGCCTCCAGATAGCATCCCTGATAACAACAATAGTCTCCTCTCCTCCTTAGAAAGCTCTATATATGGAGTGATAGTGGCTTTGCGCATCAGCTGGCTAATAAAAATACCATTAATTAAGAGCGTAGAAACAAAGGCAAGTTTTGCATAAAATAAAGGCTTGGTAAGGATAACCGCCCACATTGGTACCATTACCGCAACACCTGTGATAATTAACAAACTTATTCCTAGCATAACCAACCAATGAGACCATTCTACTTTTTTTCGATCGAGAACTAGTTTGCGTCCAGTAAAATACTGAAAACCCATATGATCGGCATATAGAATTACCGGAACCGTGATAATAAGAGAGACTAGATGAAGAAAGCCAAAGTCCATATTTTTATTTATTGTAATTTTCCTATTTTATAATTTTCTAAAATCGCTTCTGGTTTTGACTCACCCCCATGTTGACCTTCAAATAGAGATGACCCGTCTTTACCACAAATTTTTAGAATCTTACCTGAACCACCTGGATGCTTGGGAATATAAGCGGTTAGATCGTACACATTTCCAGCAATCACGGACCAGCACGAGTCAGCCGAAGCATGAGCCTCTACTTCTACCATAGTATAACCAGAAGCAACCACCGGCGACGCAGGGGTGTCAGTACTAGTATTAACCGGAACGACTAGTGGAGCTGTAACAGAAACAGGGCTAGGCGCCTTTGAAGGCTCTTTGTCTACAGGTTTTTTCTCCAACACTTTTTCAACAACCATAGTGGTTGGAGTACTAGAAGCTTCCTGTTCTACTACCGGACCATCAAGCTCCTGCTTAGCTATTGGGGATAAAATAAAATAGGCTCCACCAAAAAAAGCAAAAACTAGCACAACAGTAAAGATGAGTATTTTTGTATTCATACCTACTATTTTATACCTAAATTAATAATATAAAAAGAAGTAGTTCAGCCTTTTTACAGGCGCGCTTTTGTGACCCTAATTAGACGGAACTGGGACCAACTTACCAGAGAACTGGTTGGGTGGTATGGGTTATTGAGGGAGTTTGGAGGTGTGAAGGATTCTAAATGTAACAGCTTAAGATACCATTGACTAAATAGATATTATTGTATATAATACTGGTCAGGATTTTTGGTGATTACGTTACTAACTCCATAACAGAAAGGGACGACATGGGTACCATTTATTGCTTGATGAATCATGGTCCTGGTTTAACAGACTTGATTCGCCAGATCCTCTTCGATACTGCTCAGGAAATGGTCCGCCGTGACCTGAAACGGAAGCTGGTCAGAAATGACGACTTCGAGGGGGTGGTTACCACGAAGAAAGACTGGGCCCGAATGGGAGGAGTCAGTGGATACGTCTTCAGCGCCGTCGTTGAATCCGAGGCGGGGGTGAAAAACAACGTCTCCTACCTGGTACGACCGGCCGATCTCGAAGACCTTGAGGGTGGACGTGTCAGTAGTGTAAATTACCACTCGATGCTTAATTGAACTTTACAATCTGTGACCCCCGCCCCTCCCGAGAACCGCCCCGCGCAATTCCAGGTGGGGCGGTTTTTCTTTTACTTTTTTATTATCAAACCTTTTTAGCTTCAGGTTTTTAATAGATATTTTGACGAGTGAACCTTTTCGAGATAGAACCCAGCCGATGTGTTACCAAATAAGGTCATTTCGACTATAAATCTAGAGATCCCAATGAGCCTTTTAGAGCGTTAGTTATTCAAGTAGCCTTTTAAAGACTTCTTCATATCCTGTATAGCCACGATTACCACGGTTCCCAGGATTTCCTGGTGAACCGGGACTTCCTGGGTTCCCTGGATTTCCAATATTCCCATAATTTCCGAGCCTCTTATCTAAAACCATATCTCCTTCGAGTTCACCAACGTATTGACCAGTTAATTTGTGCACATGGGTACCATTAATTTGACCCACAGGATTACCCTTCATGTCGTAAATGAATTTATCCCTGTAGAAACCTATAGCACTCCCCGATTGTTCATATAAATAATTTGTCATAGATAGATTAAATATTATAGGTTGCATAATGGTCTTTATCAACACTTTTTATCACTTCAAAGAAATTTTTAATTCTTTGTGAACTTGCCTGCAAGACAGTTACATCATATTTATCAAACCCTAAAAATTCATGTGAACCATGATTTATAAATCGATACATCACTTTCTCTTCTTGAGCGACTTCTTGTTCTATAACATCCTTGTCTGCGGGATTTGAGTTGTCTAGTCTATATTTTTTGTATTTGGCGTACAGCTGAGCAAGTTTGCTTTTCAGGTCGCCGTGTCCATACTTAAAGTGTAGAAATGTTTCCAAAGCTCGTCTGAGTAAGTTTGCGGCCAAAATAGCATCGTCTAAGTCTATACTGTCCTTCACTTCATTCAATTTTGTTATTGAATATAAATAGTCAGATCTATATTTTTTAAGGTTGTCATCCAACTCTTGAATTGTTGAGCCGGTATTCTTTAGTGAGATTTGAAAAAATTTAACTAAATCGTCTCTAATTTTTCCGTCTTTTCTGTAACTTTGGAGAAGGTGGCCAAAAATATCTAAATTGTGAGAAAGAATGAAATATTGTCTGTCAGGACGACTTTCAATTTCTCCCGATAGTATTGCAAACACCTGAAAAAGTGAGTCAGAATCAAGACTTGAAACAGGATCATCAATGACTATAACGGAATTCTTATCAATCTGATTATCTTCATCATTGATACTTAAAAGAAAATATGCCAAAGCTAAGAAGTTTCTCTCTCCCTCACTCAAGGAACTGAGTTCACACTTAGCACCATCACGTTTGAGCACATAACCAACTTCTCCATCTGAATCATCCAAAGATATTTCTTTATATGGGAAAGTCGATTTGAGTAGTCTGTTTATTCTATCTGCAGGAATTTGAACATTTTTAGCCACCTTTTTAAGCTCTTTTAAATCTTCTTCAATTAGTTTTATATCTCCTTCGTGCTTTGACTTTTCTGCTTGACAGTCTTCATACTCCTTCTTCTTTGAGGTGTATTTTATATATGCCCTTGCGACATAATCTTTTTCGATACTCCAAGCAATTGAACCAACGTCGAAAGTTTCTTCTTCGACAAAAAGATCATCAAAGGTTATTTTTTCGACTATTTTTTTTATGTCTTTTCTCTTTTTTTCCACTCTAGATCGTAATGTGAGAAATAGAGTCTCTAAGGTTTCCTTTTTAGTAACGTAAAAACTCTCGCATATTCCAATCTCACTTATTGCGCTCTCAGTTTTTGCACTTATTCCATCCAAGGCGTTACTGAGTTCCATTACATCTTCAGAAAAATGTTTCAATAACTCGTCTTCGTTGGTAATTTCTGACTCACAAAAAAGACAGTGGTTTAACTTTTCGGTTTCGTTTAGTTTATGAATACCAATTCCTTCCCTTACCCATTTTTCTTCTAGACTTCCGTCAGAATATTTTGCTAGTCTTTTTGATTCTTTGTAAACAGGAATAAAAGTGAGGTATTTATTAATTTTATCTGTTTTTTCAACCACCCAATCATTCCATTTTTTCAAAGTCTTATACTCTCTCTCCTTTACAGATAGATTAGATAAAGTAGATATTCTTTGTTTTAGTTCAGATTCCTCACTTATAAAGTCATCAACTTGTTTTCCTTCGATGATTGCTTTTGATAGCCACTCTATTCTTTTTTCAAAAGAAGATTTGATATAAGAATTATATAAACCATTACTTTCTACCACAGGATCTTTCCTTAAATGTCCAATTCCACTTATTTTTCGTATGTTTTCAGAAACTTCTTTTGATATGTCATCGTACTCGTTCTTGCAGGCCTTTAGTTTACTTAGCTTTTCCTTTGCACCTTCAAGTTCCTTTTCTTTTTTTGAAAAATCAACACCAGCGGAACCAATTGCTACAACATATGGGAGATGGGTTTGGTCAATTGCCTCTTTTATATAGTCTTCATTAAAAACGCGAATCTTATCAGTGAAACCTGAAAGTTCACTGTGTTTCTTAGCGCCGGTATCAAATTGAGTAGTAAATTGTGCACCGTTAATTTTATCTTCAGAATTAATTATCCCTTTTTCATATGACCTAATTATTCTAGAAACTATTGTTTTTCCAGAACCATTCCATCCCAAAATAATATTTACCTTGTCGTGAAAATCTCCAACGGTCGCATCCCAGATGAAGTTCTTAAATGCACCACATTTGATATTTTGGATTTTCTTTATTTTCACATTTATATTCTAACAAAAATAACCTCAAATGAAGTATATTTTGCATACTTCTCGTGCTAGCTGTTGTTGGTGATTTTCTATTTGTTGTGGTCCACAATAATTTGTTTTTCGTCAAAAACAAATTTTCCAGACCCGGCCTCGACTTTTTTGTTGCTACAAAAACATGTCTCCGGCTTCACAAAAGCGAAAAAGCCTGAGGCAGTCCAGCCTTTTTAAAGGCGCGCTTTTGTGAGCCCATTGTACTTTGAATGGAACACCATGAAAAGCACCGTCCTTAGATGGGAGGAGGTTTTCGGAAGCTTGGGTAATTTGCGAGAATTAGTCCTTACTTAGAGGGATTTTCAAGCTTTCGGAATCATTTGAACTTACCCAAGTGGTATTAGAACAAGAAAGCACGTATCTATGCTTGATTACGTATACCCCCTAGGGGTATACTAGTAGATATGAGACAAGATATTAAAACAAAAGCCGCCCGCCGCTTAAAAATCGTTGAGGGTCAGGTGCGGGGACTACAGAAAATGGTTGAGGAGGAAAAATATTGTATAGACATCATCACCCAAGCTTCTGCTATTAAGGAAGCATTGACTGGTGTGGAAGATTTAATACTTGAAAATCACCTCACTACCCACGTTATACATCAAATAAAACACGGTAAGGAGCAACAGGCCGCAACCGAAATACTTAAAGTTTATAAGCTAGCCCAACGCAAAAAATAATTTATGTATACATGCCCCATGCACCCAGAAGTAGTGAGCGATAAACCGGGCAAATGCCCGAAGTGTCATATGGACCTCGTACCGCAAAACTCAACGCCAAAAGTCCACCATATGACCGACGACAAAGGCCTTGGAAATCTCACGTGGAAAAGCTACATGCCCCTTATTGCTATTGGAGCCGTTCTTCTCCTTGCATCTGTTACCATTTCAATTCACGATGCTAATTTAGGTGTCTTTGCAATTGAAAAGAGCATGTCCTATTTCATGATTGGGTTCTTCCTTACGTTTGCCACTTTCAAACTGATGGACCTACCCGGTTTTGCACACGGGTATCAAACCTATGACCTCTTGGCGACAAAAGCGCCGTGGTATGGATATGTCTATCCGTTTATAGAATTATTCTTTGGGCTAGCAATGATACTTATACCGTTCTCTCGTGAACTCTTAGTCGCAGAGTTCGTTGTAATGGCATTTAGTGGTCTTGGGGTAGCAATCAAAATTGCTAAGAAAGAGGAGTTTATGTGTGCGTGTCTCGGTACGTTCCTAAAAGTTCCTCTCACGAAAGTAACTTTGATTGAAGATTTTGGAATGGCGGCACTTGCAGGGATAATGTTTTTCTTAATGTAGTATGCAATTTCTAAAACAAACAATTTTAACTCTCGCACTCGTTGCCTTTGTAGGAATGGCGGGTTTTGGAATGTTTGCAATGACCGGACATCACCACGAGCCGGGGTGTCCATTCATGCCGGGAGAGCAAGCAATATGCGAGATGAATATCTTTGACCATATTTCCGCTTGGCAAAGTGCGTTTACAGGAGTTTTGCCGTCCATTTTTATACTTGTTCTTATAGCCGCTTTATTCTTTGTACATTGGTTTAACTACGACAAACCGCCCGACTTGCGAGGCAAGGTTGGTCCTAGGAGTAGTCCCGGTTTAAACAGACCTAATCTATACCAAGAACTATTCTCTAGCGGCATACTTAACCCAAAAGCACCCTAGCCACTTGTAATCTCTCTTATTAATTAATCTTAAAATACATGCAAAAAAATACAGGAATTATTATCGCAATTGTTACTCTCATTGTAGGTCTCGGACTTGGTTATGTCGTAGGTACAAACAAAGCTCCTACGGCCCCACAAAGCGCCGCAGGGGGTCATATGATGCCTGACGGCTCAATGATGGGTAATGGCGGTGGCTCTATGAGCATGGCCGAAATGATGGCTTCAATGAACGCTGAACTGAACGGTAAGACAGGCGACGAGTTCGATAAGGCATTTATCAGTGAAATGATAATGCACCATCAGGGGGCGGTAGAGATGGCGCAATTGGCTTTGAAGAACGCTAAGCACGCCGAGATTAAAACTCTGGCAAACGCAATTATCTCTGCACAAAATAAAGAAATTGCAGATATGAAAGCGTGGCAAGAAGCATGGTATGGGAGCGAGACCAACAACTAATTAAAAGTAGATAAGGTAAAAATGGCCCTGCAAATTGCGGGGTCATTTTGTTTATTGGGCTAATCCGAGAACACTAAAGCGATGGGTGTTGCCCGTCTGGCATATCTAATCCCATTTCTCGGACGTAATCGCGGAGTTTTCGATTTTTATGAACGATATCTTTTTCAAACTTATCAATTTTTTCTATCAAGCGATTATCAGTTGCCGGATTGGCAATGGCCCTTGCTTCAACAAGAAGTTTATTTGCTCGACGAAAACGCTGGAATGAGGGCATTTTTGTCGCAAGGTTGTAAATAGTATGTGCTTGTTCCGATGGCTTATTCGCAAGTTTGAACTCTACAATTGCTTTCTCAAAATACTGAATACATTTGTCGCGAGACAGGTTAATTTTTTTGCGCTCTTCGCGACGATAAAGATAAAGGTCTAGGTTCCACCGACGAACGAAATGTGTATTTGCAATCTTGGCTTTAAATTTTCCGCCTTTCTGAAAATCGAGTTTATCAGTCAGATATTTGTGGCTGTATACATCTCCAATCGTGGAGAATGCATGACCTCGAAACTCGTGGTCCAGTCCCTGTTCTGCTCTTTCAATAACAAGTGCAAGGGTCGTGTCTGCCTCACGTTCAAGCTCTTTACGCTTTTCGCCTAACGCTTCATATTCTTTCTTATCTTTCTCGGTCGAAAAACCTATCCATCCAAAGACCTCTGAAGCAAGCATCAAGTTTTTTTGCCTGTAGATTGCATCAGATAATTTAAGTCCAAGAAAGAAACATTTTTTACCCAACAGGTAGCTTTGTACACTTTCGTTTCCCGTCCGCTTAGCAATTTCTATCCCCTCATTTGCGACAGCGAGTAGTTTGTCTCCCTCGGTGACATGGTCTAAAACTCCTAGCATTGCAAGGAGTACATTAATCCGAACAGAGGGGTCTTGCGTTGTTATTGTCTCAAGCAAGCTTCTCGCTTCATCATATTCGCCGAGGTTATACAGCTCGACTGCTTTTTTCAGTTTATTTTGGTCTGGCATAGTATTCACGTTGTCGAAATCGCGCGATACGAGCTGGAATTTCATGCCTTAAAAAGCGTAGTAGGAAAACGGGGTCAAGTGGCAATCTTCGGAACCAGCGCCTCTTCAACTTTGGCGAGTTTGCAATGAAGTATTGATGTGAGTATCCGTAGACCATTCGATTGTCATTGTGCACCATATCTTCGGTAGCAAACAAATATCCACGAACATTGTTTATCCAACTGAAACAAACAGAGATTTCAGGTGAGAGTGGCATTCGCACTTCGACCCCTCTCTGTCCAAACGCAGGAGGGAAAAAACGTTGAAATTGCATCTGACTGTTGAATAGGTATGCGGGTGCATCTGACGTAATGAAAGACACGCGTTTATTTTTCGTGCAGAGAAATGCAACATTCATTTTAGATAGGATTTCCGCAATTTTAGGGGCCATTTCTATTACGCTCATTTTGTGAGCATCTTTCTTTGCTTCCTCCCATTCCTTAGAAGATTTTGCCGGTGCTCCGTGCACTGTTTCGAGTTGCTTTGCCCAACCAATCATTTGGTCCATTTGGTTCTCAACGTGTTCTTTCTGCTTCAAGGTTCGCTGGAGCATGGCGGCGACAAACGCACAAAAAATAGCGTGCTCGTAAGGTGTAAGCGGGAGCTTGTGCTTAATCTTTTTTTCAAATATGTCGGCATACTCACTTTCAAGTTGCGCCAACGACTTTTCAATAGAATAGTCACCTTGGAATGTATAAACATCTGTTTCCGTGAGCACGCTACGGATATTCTGCCTTTTGCCTCGCTTACTTTTACGCTCAAAAATCCAAACACACGGCCCGAAGTTGCTCGGTACTTTTGGGTCTACAAACTGCTTTAAATAACATTTCGGAATGGTGTGCTGGTTCTTCGGGTTTGACATTGTCTCTATATCATAGGGTATTTGCAGAATAATAGATATTTGGCGTTAATTGGAGTTAGGCATTTTCAAAAAACCTATATCTTTCAATGTATTTTCGACTTTTACGATTTTCTAAAGCCAATAAATCAAGGGTTTTGCATAAATAAAGAGATTTTAAGGTTAGGCATTTTTACAAAACCTATATTCTGCAAGCTCTTTTAGGAAAGATGCTTTTTCTAACCGTAAGAAAATGGTATAGTAATCATGCGTCCCACAGTAGTCGAATAATGTACGAGGTCTTTTGCTTCCTATGGAAGCCCAATTGCGGGCTGAAAGGGGGGCATTCGACCGCCACAATTGGTTGCCTCGTGCAATTCAGTACTGTGGGACGCCGGCTCCGAGTGTCTCCCTTTTTGTATTGTCGAACAGAAAAGGGGTTGGGCTGATTACCCACCTAGTTTTATAAATTATGCTCGTAGTAATTATTGTTCTGCTCTTACTACTTCTTGCAATCGCCGCCCCTGTGCAAATAATGGCGAACAAAAAGAAGTTGAAGCAAATGGACACGCTAATTGAAGCGTTCGAGGCACAAAGCTTCGAGACGCCGGAGGCAAAAGAAAATGCCAAGCGTGTGTTAAAGAAAAAGCTCGTTGGATTGAAAGCAAAGATACTTGCTGACAAGAAATCAACGGAAATCGCGGACGACAAACTCAATATTCTTTAAGCTTAGAATAAGCTAGAATTAGAGAATGATAGCGTCCCATAGTCAAAACAAGACCCTTAATCGTCTTGCAAAAATCTTAGAGTTTGTAGAGACGCAATACAGGTCACACGCGGACAAGGAAACATTCTTTTTGGGTGCCAGTGAGATTTTCCGCTTCGACCCACTTCTAAGCGATATGGATTTGCTAAAAATGGGTTTTGAGAAAATCACTGACGACACAGGGGGAAATGTAAAGATTGAGTTTCGGCAAGGATTACCCGAACGAAACACAGCTGACCCGACCCATGTTAGTTACGAACTTTATGTTTGGTTCTATGTTGAGGACCAAAATAAGTTCAGGGACTATCAAAGCTCTGTGAGGTCAAGAATTGAGAGAGAAACCAAGGCGGTCCAATTCATTCTCGACAGTCAGGGCTTCTTCTACCCAGAGGGTACGGGGCCAGAGAATAGGCACTCACTCAAAAGAAATAGCAACCGTTACCAGTTGCTTTACTTGTTAGCTAAGGAAAACAGATACATTGCAACAAAGGAACTTGCGGAAAAGCTGAATGTCTCGGCTCCAATAGTGAGAAAAAGGATAGGTGAGATTAGAAACATTATCGCCAAAAAGTGGGAGTTGTCGCGTGAAGCATTGTTTGAAAGTGACAATGCTTCCGGTTACCGAGTAACGAATGTCACTCTCCAAGAAAGCTAAAGAGGTATACCTCACCGAAACTACTACGGCTATAGCTGTTAACAACTTCGCAGAGAACTAAGCAAACAAGGGATTTTAGGTTTTCTCGTTCCGTACGCACGAGGGATTGCGGAGGTACGGGGTGGCTTCAATAGAGTTAGGGCATGGTATCGTTGCCCGATTTTAAAAAAGCACTTGGACCTCTTGGCGACAAACTCACAGAAAAAGAGATTGAGCGTCTCAATATTCTTTCAGCTCAACTTGCTGGTTCTCTTTTCAATATGTGGAGCCGAAAACTAAAAGAGAGTAGGCAGAATGAGAAACCAATAATTTATGGAAACGACCAAATACGCAATAATTGACTGTCGCGTTAGTGACCCGCAACAGTTGAAAGGTGGAAGCTTGGAAGACCAAGAGGTTATTGGTCGTGCAACAGCAATGCGCTACAACGCAACAGTTGCGCATGTTTTTAGAAAACCACATTCAGCAACAACTACAGAAAGAGATGATTTGGATGAAGTCATAGATTTTATTAAGAAATATCCTCATCAAATTCATTACTATATTTTTAAATGCATTGACCGATTTACCCGTGCCGGCTATCCCGAATACGAAAGAAGAAAAGCAGAATTAGAAAAACTAGGAGTTCAAATTATTGACTCCTACGGCGTAATTCAGCCGATACAAAACACACTCGACCACCTTGGTCAAAAATATAAATGGAGCATGTATTCTCCAAGTGAAATTGCTGAAATGATTTCGGCATATCAAGGAAAAGCAGAAGCAAGAGAGATTTTAACTCGAATGGTAGGTGCCGAAATCCGTCTTGTGCAAGAGGGGTTTGCTGTAAGACGCGCACCTGATGGATTACATAACAAGCGTATTTTTATTAATGGAAAAGATAGGGTCATTAGAGAAGCCGGAGAAAAAGCTCATTATTTTCAAAAGATGTATGAACTCCGAGCAGATGGTATTGATGATACGCAAATCGTCAACATTTTAAATGCCACAGGTTTCAAAACAAATATCTATACACGGTGGGATAGGAGTGACCCAGAACATCCTCGAAAAATTGGAACCAGAGGCGGTAAGGTTCTTACTGTAAAGCAGATGCAACGATATTTACTCCAAACAGAGTATGCCGGTGTAAGTTGTGAGAAGTGGAATAAACACAAGCCGGTCAGAACGCAGTACTTTGACGGCATTGTTTCTATAGACACTTTCAATCGAGCCAATCGTGGAAAAGTTTACATAAAAGTATCAGAGGGTGACGAGATTGAAGTGCTCTACAACTACTCTCCTTGGGGCCGTGTAAAGCGTCTAAGAGACAATCCGATGTACCCATGGAAATGTATAGCGTGTCCTTTCTGCAATAAATCAATGCTCGGTAGTCCGTCTACTGGAAAGTCGGGTGCTAAGTTCCATGGGTATCATTGTGGTGGTTCAAAATCAGGCGACAGAGCACATGAATATTTCCGTCTTGATAAGAAAACTTTTGAGAGTAATGTGAAAAATTACTTAGACAGTTTGAAATTCGAGGATGGATTTTTAGCAGGATTGGAATTGCACCTACTTAGCGAATATCGAGAAAGAGAAAAAGAAGTTGTACTCGAATCTTCTGCAATAAGCCGAACGGTATCTGATTTAAAAGCAGAGTTGGCCCAAAAGTTGGAAGCATTCGGTTTTGCTGAAAGTCCAATCACTAGGAAAATGATTGAACAGCAAATTGCTGAACTGGATGAACAGATAAAGGGAGCAGAGAGCCAACGAATGGAAATTGAAGTAAATGAGAAGAGTATCCGTGTCTTTGTACGCTATGCAAAATACGTAATGGAACACCCGGCGGAAATCCTTACAGAAGCTTGTGATTTACAGGGTCGCCGTGCTCTTTTGGGTCTGTTCTTTGAACAAACCCCGACCTATAACGAAATACTTAATGGAACACCAAAATTAACGGCTCTTTTCAAGCTTTCTGAAGAGTTTAAGGGTAATAAAACCCAACTGGTGACCCTACGGGGAATCGAACCCCGATTTAAGCCTTGAGAAGGCTCCGTCCTAACCGTTAGACGATAGGGCCAAATTGACTTTAACCCTTACAAAATAACACATTATTTTATTGACTTCCAGTCAGTATTGACTTTTTATATTATATATGCTATTATTAATATTAGACAACCGGACGACTAGTATAACTAGCGTCTATAGGAGCGAACATTGTATTACAAAGCCAACCTCGTTACCGGCCAGGTAGAGCCCATCGGGCGCGATCACCAGAGCGTCTGGGATTACCCTGGAGTCAAGGGCAACGGCCAGCACTTCCAGTTGCCCGGGCACGCCCTGGTCGAGTGGACTGGCGATGATCGCATGAAGCTCTGGCATCCCGAAACCGACCAAACCAGCGGCCATGTCGACATTTGGTACGAACACGAGCGCCGCGACGGCAAGAACGGTATCCGGATCGCAAATTACGGCGATCACGAACTGACCTTTTCGTCAGAAGGGCAGCTGAAGTACAGCTGGCCGTCCGGAGGCTGGAGTTTGATTCGCGTCATCGACGCAGTCGAGTCCCATCTCCAAGAAACGCTTGGTGGCAACCAACTGCATCTTCGCATGTGGATCGAGCTCAACTTCTACCCGGCCGGCGCGCCGAGCCTGAAGGAGTTGCAGGAAATCCAGCAGCGAAACGAGCAGGCCGCTGCCTAAGTCCAACATCGACTTCACCAGCCAACCACACACCCCGCCCAGCGACACGAGTCGCCGGGCGGGGTAAATTGTTTCTATTTTTTTAAAACCTATTTAGCTGGTAGGGCTAGAGTGGTGGAGTTTATTATTTTATTAGTTGATGGACGATAAATAATCAACTTTTGTGACTGAATGAAGACCAAAATCTTGTCACCATTTTTGGTGCCAGCAAAGAAAGGTTCATTCATTATTTTAGTTTCATCCACAATCGTAGCCACAGCTGGTATTTCAGCTGGCAATTCCATAATCAAACTAACTCGTTCAACCAGATCGGTCGCTTCTTTGGCGATTAAAGCCTCAGCATTATTGACGTCTTGCTTGGAAGAACCAAAGTAGTATCCCCCACCAATCAAGATCAGGATTGCAACCACCACAATAATTATTTTTTTATTTTTTGGACTCATATAACAATATTCTTATTAATTTTAATTAATCTAATTTTAACACCTCCCCACCAAGACTCAAGCTTGACCAAACACCCCACCCTAATCTGGGTTTTCGATCACTTTTATTTTCTCGGCCAAGTATTTCTCAGCTTCATCTAGATTCTCGGTCATTTCAGCCATGATTTTACTCTCTTCTTTGGTTAATTTACGTTTGGTACTAGCTCTTTCAAGCATCTTCAAGTGACGCTTGGTATCACCCTTAAGAATTTGGAATACTTTATGGACTTCTTGTTCGGTGTGAACCAAGTCACGTCTTAATTTTCGTTTCAGTGAATTTAATTTTTTGATGCCAAGATAAATCATCAGCAACAATAGGAAGAGTAGTACCAAGAAGGTGATCGCGATAGAAATTATTTGGATAGCTCTAGTACCTAGAGACATAACCTCAGATTGTTTGACGGTGATGTAGACCTTACCTGTTGGCAGACTCTTAGCTCCTGAACCACGAACCGTCTCAGCCCAAACATTCAAGATACCGACTGTTTCTATTGAATCACTACTATAGAAGAAGATTTTATCTTCGTCTGGTCTCACTAAATAACTTTTAGCTTCTTGATCTTCTGCTTGGAACCATAAGACTATCTCGCCATCAGCATAAGGAGACTTACCCCTAATCTCTACCGAAGAGCCTACCTTAACAGCTTCTGGGTAATGTGTAATCTTAGGCGCTTGAACTTCTGGTGAGTCGACTAGGACATCTGTACTGTCATAATTTCCAGCTCGGTCATAAACTCGCAATTCTAACTTATAACTACCAGCCGCTAGTGGTGGTAAGTTAAACTTGGTTGGTCCATTAGCAGTGGCTGGAACCTCGATCAGTTTATCTTCGTTGTTATAAACTACATAACTCTTAACACCGGACAAAGTGTCCTTTGCCCAAGCTTCCAAAGAAATCAAGTCCTCTTCAGTCTTCTCAGCCTTAACGGTAATGTTTTCCGGAGCGTTAGTATCAATCTTTATTTTACGACTAGTGATCTTGCCCCAACCAGCCTCATTCTTTAATCGGGCATTGAGATAGAAGGTTCCCTCAGTTAGGCCGGTCAGTATTTTTTTCTTAATCGGTGGATCATAAGTGACTGTTGGTAAGGTGCTAGCTGATTTTGCCAACACTAGTTGTACCGCGGTGACACCTGAAGATAATTCCCAACTAAAAGTGCCTTCTGTATTGTTATACCAACTATTTTGATCCGACATATCATCAGAAGTGATGACTGGAGCACCAGGTACCGCCCCTTGAGAAACAACCGGTAGTGGAACTGGTGTTGTTGGCACAACTACTGGCGGTGGTACCACTACTGGAGTCACACCAGTAATCGTTACGGAAGAATCTCTAGTTTGCGATAGTACATTGGTACCATTGCCATCATCAGCCCTGATCGCCGAAGAACCAAAAGAGAGCTTAGCCACCCCCGCTTTTTTGGCTCTAAAATTTATTCGCAATGAATTACCAGCTTGACCAGAGTAACCAGGTGTTGGTAAACCACCATTGAAGTTAACGGTGCCACTGGTATTAGAAAAAGTTGGCTGTTCGACCCAAATGTTAAAGATAGAGCCAGTGTTGCTAACCGAATCAACACTGACTAAATCGGTTGGGAAATGAATCGTTCCTTCAGCACTATTGATAGCAACACCGCCAGTCGAGAGATAAACTGTTCCAGAAAAAGTTCCATTTTCAGCTACCTGGGTCTTATCTAAAATAAAATACATATCAGCCGCCCAAACTAAACCAGGGGCTAATATTAATCCTAAAGTTAAAATTAAGTTAATTAATTTCCTCATGATTTTCGACGTTTTATTTTGATGATCAGATATCCGACTAAACCAGCAACTATAACCAAGACTACAAAGATAATTGTTTTTAACCAATTAGAACCACTATTCAGTTTGATTGTTTTAATTCGTTCATTACCAGCATTATCAATCGCTTTGACTTTAACTGTGCTGGTTAATTTTTGATTTTGTAAAACGTAAACATTACCCGACTTAACCGTCTCAAATCCACTTTCGGTCACTTCATAATCTTTTATTCCCGACTCATTGTCCGAACTATAAAAACTAATAAAATATTTACCATCGTAAAGAGTTAGGTCCTTACCTAAATCAATATTAAAACTCTGAGGAGCCAAGTCATCAGACGATACCAAAGTCGATAACTCGTCATCGTTGTTTGGAGTTTTTAGAACTGATAACTTAACCGGCAAACCCGCCACCACCACTTTAGTCCCAAGACCATCATTTAGATAAGCACTGACCCCCTCAAAATCCAACTGAATAGCTTCCGTTGTTTTTGGTTTAATCGCGATCGTAAAAACATTTAAGGCTCCCCCAAAAACCCCAGATTGAGTACCACCAGCAAAAGCAATTATATTTTTATCTAGAGACGGTTTAATTGGCCACAGATTAAAAATTGAGCCACCGGTAATAATAGAGACAACATCATCAGAAGAACTTATTTTTATCTTTCCTTCTAGAGCATTAATTTCTCTAGTTTTATCTTTATTCTCTAATAAAATTTTGACCAAACTAGTTTTACCAACTTGTAGTGGTTGTTGAGGTGGTTGAACAGTGATAGTTAGAGCTTGAAGATAAAAAACAGGCAACAAGAAAACAGCCAGTAAGCTAGTGAGGTACAAAGTTTTGTTTTTAATATCCATATAATTTAAGTATTAAATAGCTCGGCCAGCCGTCCCCCATTGCGACAACAAGATAGAGAAGTCGATCGAGTTAACAATATTGTCACGATTAATATCGACACAAGTGTTTTTAAATGGCGCTGGTTTTTTCCAGAACGATAGCAGAATAGAAAAGTCGACCGAATTAACTTTACTATCACCGTTAAAATCGGCTCCTTTACATGTTCCAGGGGTCACAGTACCACCAGATGGGCCTCCACCACCACCTCCTCCTCCACCGCCACCAGAACCACCACCTCCCCCACTAGTTGGAGCGGTGGCTGTAAAACTACGTGAAGCTCCAGAACTTTCTGTTCCGAAGTAAACAATCATCTTGAAGTAATAATTACCAGCGGTCGGCACATCAGCTGTCAAAGTGGTATTGAAGTCTTCACCAGCATTTATGTATTTAGCTGCCACCCCGTGGAAGATGTCATCTCCTCCGCCACAGACGTCGCTAGCACCAGAAACTACACACCATTCATATTGATATTCATATCCAGTCGAACCTTCGTTCGTAATAGTGACATTGGCTGCTACCTGAGGAGTAACAGAATCAGAGATACTATTAATGATCACCTGGGCTGGAGCGGTTACGACAGTCCAATAATCATTACCTGGCAAAGTTTTACCGGTTTCAACATTGGCTGAGAAGACACTCTCCCATGTACCAGCCGGAGCGTTACCAGCGGTGGTGTAAGAATAACTATAAGTACCAGTCGCTGTTCTGGTCATGGCTACCGCATTAGCAATCACGTTACGACTAGGATCATAGATAGTAACAGTCGGCACGACGAGTGAGTCTGTTAATGTGCCGTTATAGATAGTAGTAATAGTTGCTAAGTAATTACTGCCGGCAGTGATACTACCAAAGTCAGAAGTAGAAACTGTCCACGGTGATTGAGATGACAATGTCAGTGAAGTTAGAGTTCTGGTTGTGGCGTTCCAAACATCTGTAGCTAAAGCACCAAATGAACTTAATGTTCGACTAGAATAACCCCAAACTGAACCTGGTAGGGTCGCCAATAGTGACGATGAGGCATTACCTACCACTGTGTTGGTATTAGAATTTACAGATGAAATAACAGAAGCAGTTTGAGTATTGGTATTACTATTTACAACCGCAGCAACACTGGTCGACGCCGTTAAGATTGAACTGTTAGTGTTGGTATTAATGTTTGATTCACTAGTAGTGATGGCGGCGGCGAGTGATGATGAAGCGGAGTTAACATCAGACAAAGTAGCGAGTGATCCAGAAGTTAGACCAGCCCCAGTGAGAAACGGTGTCAGTATTAGCATTCACTGCTGAAGTGACAGCCGCTGTTTGAGAGTTAGTGTTAGCGTTGATGATGGCCGCTAATGATGAAGACGCAGTTAGGATACCACTGTTAGTGTTGGAGTTGATTGCTGATTGACTGGTAGTGATGGCGGCGGCGAGTGATGATGAAGCGGAATCGATAGCACTTAGTACCCCACTGTTGTCACCGGCCGCAATTAATGAACCAATTGAAGAAGATGAAGTTAGGATAACTGAGTTAAGCATCGCGTAGATTGATGACGACGCTGAAGTGACGGTTGGCAAGATAGCAGCTGGAATGGTAGCAAGCAGTGATGACGAAGCGGTTGTGATTTGAGTAGTGATCACCCCTTGAGAAGTGGTAAGAGCGCCATTTAAGATCGCCACCACACTAGATGAAGCGGAAGCGATAGCTCCATCAACTGTGGTGAAGCGAGTACCGAGAGTTGAAGCGAGTGATGATGACGCCGTTAAGATTGAACTGTTAGTGTTGGTATTAATGTTTGATTCACTAGTAGTGATGGCGGCGGCGAGTGATGATGAAGCGGAGTTAACATCAGACAAAGTAGCGAGTGATCCAGAAGTTAGACCAGCCCCAGTGAGAAGATAGATCCCGGTAAAGTAGCAAAGAGTGAGGAGGAAGCGTTATTAATAGTGTCATAAAGAATATTATCATTACTATTTAATTCATCTGTCGTCGCCAATGATCCACCGTTAATAGTGGCGTCAGTCAAAGTACGGGTTGAACTCGCCCATACAGCCGAAGAAATTGTACTACTGGATACAATCACCGCCCCTACTGAAAATGTTTTATCAACTTTGACCAATTCCCCACCAGTACCACAACTCATACTGGCTGGCCAAATACCTTCCGGACCGATCGCGGGAATAGAATAATCATACCAATGCCATCCACTTGCCGCCTCACTCATCGCCCCGTTAGTCACAACAGCACCCCCACTTGGATCATAAATATTAGCGACACAATCTTCAGTCGAAGGCGTAAAATCATCTTCATAGACAAACTCCCCTATTGTCGCAGTGGTACCAGGAGCAAATCTCTCATAAGCCGCATAAACGGTAGTAGAAAAACCAACAATTAAAAATAGAAAAAATATTCCTAGAAAAAATCTGGTTGAAAAAAGATAACGCAGTTTATTAAATTTTCGGTGAGACATTTAAATTAGAAATTTAATTACTCATAATAATACTTTATATTGAGTTTGTTATCAACATATTTTATGTACGAAAATCAAAAAAGTTGGGTATAATTTAAACATTGAATTAATCCCCAGATGCTTAAAAAAATTCCGGAAAAATATTCCTTCAAATTAGTCTCTCTATCGGAGCTAAAGAATCTTTCTAGTTCGAAAGATTCTTTAGCTGTAAGCAGTGGCCTTGAAATTTCTCCAGAAACAATTCCAGCGACTAGTTCTCCCGATCAAGAAATAGACAATAATAAAAGAAACTTTCTAAAAATTGCTGGTATTGCTGGTCTTGGTCTAGTTGCCTCACAAATTCTACCCAAAAAAGCTGATGCACTCATCATGGGTAGCACCCCGTCATCAAGTGTGGTTGGTATCAAAGATGACACCAATACTCGAATTAATCCGGCCACTGAAGAAACTCTGACTTCCCTACTCACCGGACAAGGAGTGACCAAATTAACAACCAGTCTCGCCGCTTCCGGCAACGTGCGCACTCCAGCCTCGGGCAAAAAGATTCGCGTCTATGCCTCACGCTTCTCCCTCACCGCCGACGCCACTTCAGTTTCTTTTCGCTTCACCGCTGGTGGCACAGATTATGAAAAATATTTAGCCCCAAAAACTGGCGGACTGTACGGATCAAATAATCATCCTAATTATGTCGAGGGTGGGGTGGATGAAGTGTTATACTGCAATATTGCAGGAACAACAACCGTGCAGATTAATATTGATTATTTAGAAGTTTAGTTTTGTAAATTATTATGGCTATACGCGCTGTTGAACACATCTTTAACGGAGACACGACCCCAATCGCTTCTTACGATTCAACCAAAACCAATTTGGGTACTTTGATGATTCAAAAGAGTGGCCCCAACCCAGAAGATAATTTCGTGGGGCCACTACCCGTGGCAGTAGCGAGACCAATGGAAGAATCAACTGGTGTTGCAATGGTGTTTCCTCATGCTATCACCTACAGTGATACGATAGACTGGGTTTTTCTACTCGAGAACGGTGTTGCCGCCGCGAAACGTATCTTCCTTTACGAATACAACAAATCACTGGCGACATACAATTGGAAGGGATTTATTACCATGACCACTCCCACAGCTACCAACGTCAACCGTGGCTTCCGCGCCCTTCGCTACCAACACACCACCGGCACAGTAGCTGTCGCTGCTCCAGTCTCTGTTTATGCTACTGGTACAGTCACAGTTTCTCTCGCGGGCTTGGTCACTCACTCTGCTACTGGTTTTTTAGCTACGTACGTTGGTAAAATGATTGGTTTTGGCAGTACCAACGTGGCTCAGATTAATTGTTGGTATCCAATTATTTCTTTTGCCACCACAGCTACCATGAACATCTTGGGTGCCTCGAGTGCGTATGCCGCTGGTACTGCGTTTGTGATTGCGGATTGTATTGTGACTGGAACCGGAACCCTGTTTCAGACAGATGGTATTGCTGCAGGAACCGCTACCACCGCCATCGCCGGTGGTCTCGGGCCACGCATTGGCTTTGGCTCAACTGATCCAACCCAAATCACACAGTGGTACCATATTGGACAGATTAACAGTGACACTTCAATTGGCCTCACCACTTCACCAGGCGTCATTCCTGCCGGTACCGCTTATGTTATCGAAGAGCTTCGTTTTGCTCTCACATTAACCAACACCACTGTCGCCAACGGCGGACTCTATCTCCTTAAAGGTGCTGGCTACCATGACTTCACCACTGCCGGTTCGACTTTTCCTTCAATTACAAGTTCGGTCAATGACCAGAGAGGTGTGTATTGGCTCTCCGACGCCGGCACCACTGGTAACGTTGTTACCAACCAAGCGGCCTGTGGTCTCGCTATTGATACTGAGCTCAATAAAGGCTTACATTATGCGTACGTTCTGGATGGTATTGGTTCTACATTTATGCGCTGTTTCCGCTATAACTTGCGCGCGACTGGTACCATCACCTCAGGTAAAATGTTAATGAGCATTGCTTATACGACCTCGACTTCATCAGCCACAACCGTAACCGTATCAGGCACAGGTGTAACTGCTTCAGGCGCCGTCTTTACAGCATCAATGGTAGGCATGCAAATAGGTTTTAGCACCACTAGCCCTGCCAACGTAACCACGTGGTACACAATTGCCTCATTTACTTCTTCTACTGTTGTCACCCTTTCTTCTTCTGCCGGAAGTATTGGACCAGGAGCGGCTTTTATTATCGACTCAGCCGACGTGATTTCGACCGCCCCTCAATTAGTGACTGGTACTGTCGTCGGCGTAAATAATGGTCGTGTTGGGACCCTTACTCATGGCCCAGGCGCCAATGAAAAATCATTGTATTTTTTGACCGTAACTCGTATTTATCGAGCGGCAATTTCTAAAATATTTTCCGGCAATTTGGGCTGGATCTCTGACAATCGACCAGAAATTCCACCGGGCTCAGTGAGCACGTTTGCTGCCACATCTTTACTTAACGTAATTGAAATTTCAGATGCTATTGATCGACTGATTGTGCTTACTACAGGAGCTGCAGGTATAAAACACTATGTCACTCGCTATCCGGCAGTAGCAGGAGACCAGTTTGACCGGTTTTTTGGACTTGATGATAAACAACAAGACCAATCACTCGCTGATCCTAATGCTCCGATTCATTTTAATACCGCCTCTCAAGTAACTTCCATTTGGAGTGAAAATGGCATCGCCCATATCGTAAAACATGGTGCGACAGCAGCCCTCTGTCAGATGTATGCCCTACCACTTGGTGCTCACTGGTTTTATGCAGAATCAACTAACCAGCGAGTAATAACACCTGAGATATTTACTCCTGATTGTAGCTCATTCAGAAGAATGCTAACTTCGGTTGTCGACCACTTAGGGAGCGAGGAATTCCGTATTCCAACAGCGTCAACCTTCTCCTTTTATAGAACGAGTGGAATCACCGACAACACTGGTTCTTGGACTCGGTTACCAGAAGATGGCGATTTATCAGGCCTCTCACCTTCAAGTAGTATTCAATTTATGTTTGAATTTACCACCATTAGCCTGCTCTGTGTTCCTGGTAGAATTATGTCTCTGGCACTGCTCTATGATGATTACTCAACCGATTCTCATTACCAGCCATCAAGCGGTAAGACGGTCGAGGCTGATAAACAATTTGCGTGGCGTTTCTCCACTGCTTTTGGTTCAGCCGTACCAACATTACGAATCCGCCTCTTCGACGCAGTTACTGGTGGACTACTTGTCGATGACGATTCAGTCACTCAGGCCGGTGATTGGGAAAAAACAGTCGATGGTGGCACTAATTGGATATCGTATGATGCTACCGATAAAGGCAATGAGATCACCTATATCCGCTACACACCAGCAACTTTGCCAGATAACATTAAAGTCAGATCCTTGCTGACACAGAATTAGTCCATGTCGCTACGCGCTGTCGAACACATTTTTAACGGAGATACGACCCCAATCGCTTCTTACGATTCTACCAAAACAAATTTGGGTACTTTGATGATTCAAAAGAGTGGCCCCAACCCAGAAGATAATTTCGTGGGGCCACTACCCGTGGCAGTAGCGAGACCAATGGAAGAATCGACAGCGGTGACAATGATTTTCCCATCAGTAATTACTTTTAGCTCAACGGTGGACTGGGTTTTTTTGATAGAAAACGTTGCATCAGCAGCAAAACGTATCTTCCTTTACGAATACAATAAATCACTCGCGACCTACAATTGGAAGGGTTTTATCACAGCTACCACGCCAGCCGCTACCAACGTTGCTCGTGGTTTCCGCGCCCTAAGATACCAACACACGACCGGCACCGTCGCTGTCGCTGCTCCTGTTTCAGTCTACGCAACTGGAACAGTAACAGTCACGATCGCTGGACTAGTAACTCACTCTGCTACCGGCTTTCTTGCGACGTATGTGGGAAAAATGATCGGCTTTGGAAGCACGAACGTCGCTCAGATCAATTGTTGGTACCCAATCATCTCTTTTGCTACTACTGCTACAATGAACATCTTGGGCGCCTCGAGCGCGTATGCAGCTGGTACCGCGTTTGTGATTGCTGACTGTATTGTGACGGGGACAAGCACTTTATTTACGACTGACTTGGTAGCCGCCGGCACCGGCGCTACCGCAGTTGCTGGCGGTCTCGGACCGCGTATTGGGTTTGGCTCAACTAACCCCGAGTTGATTACTCAGTGGTATCACATCGGGCAAATTAACAGCGACACCTCCATTGGTCTCACCACTTCACCGGGCGTGATACCTGCAGGCACACCCTATGTGATTGAGGAACTTCGCTTTGCTATTGCCCTCACCAACACGACTCCTGCCAACGGTGGCCTCTTCCTACTTAAGGGTGCCGGGTATCATGATTTCACTACTGCTGGATCAACATTTCCGTCGATCGCCACCTCAGTCACCAATCAACGTGGCGTATATTGGCTTTGTGATGCCGGAGCTGGAGCCGTCACCAACACCGCCGCCAACGGACTTGCTGTCGCTACTGAAGTAGATAAGCAAACCCATTTTGCTTATGTCTTGAATGGCACCAACACATCAAATGCAGTTATATACAAATATAATCTACGCGCCAACAACACTGTAGCCACTGGAAAAATGCAACTCGCTGGTGCCAACATTGTTATCAGTGGTACCCAAGCGATAACCGGTACTATCCCCAACCAATCAGCGCAAAACTTGGAAATTGCTACTACGTCGCATGGTCCGGGGTCTGGCTCATCGTATTTATATTTTGTTACCACCACCCGCCTATACTGCGCCGCAGTCTCTGCCATCACTGCCGGCAACACCCCTTTTGCTGTAGCAGCTGCCGCTCGACAAGAAATCCCTCCAGGAGGGGTGGCTACTTTCCCCGCCACCGCAACAATGACCAACATCGCCTATCTCAACACTATTGATCGTTTTGTGATTACCAATTATACCGCCAACACATCACTTCGCCATTACGTTACAAGATACCCCGAGACCGATACAACACCATTTGATCATATTTTTGGTATCGACGACAAACAACAAGACCAATCACTTTCTGATCCTCGATTGGCAATTCATTTCAATACTGGCGCTCAACTCTTATCGGTAGCAAGCAGTGAAGGAGTTATGCATATCGTGAGAATGGGTGCTACCGCCTTATTAAACCAATTATACGCACTGCCATTTGGAGCTCATTGGACATACGCTTCAGCAACTAGCCAGAGAATTATCACCCCATCAATTACTACTACGGATTGTGTTAAATTTGATCAAGTACTTACCTACGACATTCATCATCTTGGCGAGGATGTCTTCGGATTACCTCCTGAAACATATCGAATATATTATCGCACAGCCGACATCGGGAGCGACGCCACCAGCTCATGGGCACTTGTTGGTGAGGGCGGAGATTTATCGGCCGTGACTCCAGCCAACGCCATTCAGTTTATGTTTGAGTTTTTCACCATTGGCGCCCTTTGCTTGCCATCACGCATCATGAAAGTGGCAGTCACCTATGAAGATGGCTCAACCGATTCGCATTACCAATTATCAGCTGGCCTATCAGATATCACCAATGAGCACTTCACGTGGAGGTTCGCTCAACCTTTTGGTGGCACGGTGCCGGAATTAAAAATTGAGCTATTCAACGCCGCTACTAACGCTTCTATTTTTACCGATCCCACCGTCGGGCCAACCAATGGTGCTTGGACAAAATCAATTGATGGTGGCAGCAACTGGATAGGCTACAATGATACAGACAAGACCAACGAGATCACTTACATACGCTATACCCCTAACTCCACCCTTGGGAGCATAACTGTCAGGGCACTGCTAACTCAAAATTAATCCATGCCATACCGCGCCGTAAAACATACATTCACCGGAAGCACCACTCCTATTACTTCCTACGATTACACCAAAACCAATTTGGGAACATTAATGGTGCAAAATACTGGATCGCTCGCAACTGACAAATACGTCGGGCCAATTCCAATGGCCGTTGCAACTCCAATGCAAGAAGTAGTCGATACTGTGGGCACTGTTTCTGTATCTGGTACAGCAGTTACCGGCAATAGCACCAATTTTCAAACGTCCATGATCGGTATGGCGATCGGATTCGGCTCAACAGACCCTGCAAAAGTAACAGCGTGGTACAGCATCTCAGCTCGAGCATCAACTACCGGCATCACTCTGGGTTCTTCAGCGGGAACTATCGGCGCCACTACGCCGTATGTTGTCGTCTATAACACACCCATGATGTATCCCCATGTCATGACATATAGCTCGACTATTGACTGGGTGTTTATGATTGAGAACTTGGCCACCTCTGTTGCACCAAGAAAGATTTGTCTGTATGAATACAATAAAACTACTTCGGTCTACACTTGGAAAGGTTTCGTTGTCGCAACCCTACTGACCTCAGCCGCAGCGCACACTTTGCGTGGCTTTCGAGCACTGAGATATCTACACACCACCGGCACCGTTGAAGTCTCAGGCACTGCCGTTACCGGATCAGGCACCGCATGGCTCGACGAAGGTATTGCTGTCGGTGCGCGTATTGGTTTTGGATCGACCGACCCAACAGCTATTGTTAGTTGGTATGTTATCTCAGCCATTGGCGGTGAGACAGGAATCACTCTTGCAAGTTCTGCCGGCACTCTTGCCACTGGCACCGCATACGTAATCGAGGAACTCCGTTTTGCGATCACCTCCACCAACGCCACCGTCGCCAATGGCGGATTACACCTCGTCAAAGGAGTAAATTATGATGATTTCGTGCCTACAGGCACCACGATTGCCGTCGCAACGACGACTGACAATATCAAAGCGACGTATTGGCTCTCTGACGCCGGCACTGCCGGTAACGTCGTTACCAACCAATCAGCGTGTGGACTCACCGTCGCTCCTGAAGTGAGCAAGGGCTTGCACTATGCGTATGTCCTTGATGGTTTTGGTTCGACTTTTGCGCGCGTCTACCGCTACAACCTCCGCGCCACCGGTACTATCGCTTCAGGCAAAATGACCATGTCGATTGCCTATTATACAACTGGCACCGTGCAAGTAGCCGGCACCGCAGTCACTGGATCGGGCACAACATTCACTTCAAGCATGGTTGGAATGAAAATTGGCTTTAATGCGACAAGCCCGGCCACGGTCACAACCTGGTATACGATCGCCTCTTTTACTGATGCGGCAAACATTACCCTGACAACATCAGCAGGAACAATTGGTGCTGGCGCGGTATATATTATTGATACAGCTGATGTTGTCTCTACCGCCCCCCAACTGGTAACCGGTACGTTATCAGGAGTAAATAACGGCCGATACGGCACTCTCAATCATGGCCCATGGGCAGGAGAAGCGTCCTTGTTTTTTGTCACTACCACCCGTATTTATCGCGCCAATGTCGCCAAAATATTTGCCGGCAATTTGGGCTGGATTTCTGATAACCGCCCAGAAATTCCACCAGGATCAGCAAGCACCTTCCCGGCGACATCACTTTTGAGTAGTGTCGAGATCGCAGACAATATGGATCGACTTATTGTCGCCACTACTGGCGCTACTGGGGTCAGACACTATATCACCAAATACCCCACTGCAGCCGGAGATCCTTTTGACCACATCTGGGGTGTAGATGATAAACAACAAGACCAAGCGTCGTCTCTGGGCAATGCCTACATCTCTTCTGGCACTGTTGCCGTGTCAGGCACGGCAGTCACCGGCACCAACACCTTCTTTGTCGCCGCCATGGTGGGCTATCGTATCGGATTCGGATCAACCAATCCAACCGCGATTTCTACTTGGTATACCATTTCCGCTTTTACCTCTCTGACATCTATTACCCTTTCATCGGGCGCCGGCACAATCGGTGCAGGCTCGGCCTATGTCATTGATTGGAATAGCTATACGGTGCCTCATTTTAATACCGCTTCTCAAATCATTTCTCTATGGAGTGAAAATGGTATTGCTCATATCGTCAAACATGGCACCACCACCGCCCTATCACAAATGTATTCATTACCGCTTTCTGCACATTGGACATACGCAGCATCGACTAACCAGCGAGTAATCACTCCTGCCTTATATACCCCCGACTGTACTCAGTTTCGTAATGTGGCAGTTACTCATGATGATAGACTTGGAACAGGAGAATTTGCCATCAATACCGAACCATATCGTATTTATTTTAGAACAAAGGGCATTATCAACAACGCTGGTGAATGGACTCTCATCGATCCTGATGGTGACTTGACTGGCCTTGTCGGAGCGCCACGCATCCAATTCATGTTTGAATTTTCAACTGTTGGTACGTTCTGCATTCCGGCTCGCATCATGAGTCTCACGGTCGTCTATGATGATACCGGCACCACCACCGATTCTCATTATCAACCATCACCAGGATTATCAAATGCGAGCAGTAAACAATTTGTGTGGCGCTTTGCGACGGCTTTTGGTGGAACCGTACCAACCTTAAGAATTAGACTATACAATGCCGTGACTAATGATCTGCTTGTCGACGACTACACTACTTCTACCAACAGTGGCACCTGGGCAAAGTCGACCAACAGTGGTGGCGCGTGGGGATCGTACAATACGACCGATAAAGGTAATGAAACCACCTATATTCGCTACACACCAGCGTCATTAGGTGATAATATAAAAGTAAGAGCAGTATTAACCCAATAATTTTTTTAACTTTTTATGATTTATTTAACTAAAGGTCAGCCATTACTAGATAACCCAAACTTGGTAGTTTATGATCCAACTGGTTATTATAACGATGGAGATTCCGTGATCTGTGCCTCAATCGGGTTACCAGAAGAGCCAGTTTGTCGTTATGAAGCCAAATATGTTCTTTATGGCGGAATGGTCTATTCTATCTCTAACCCGGATGATTTAATGACTGAAATAATAAAAATAGATCCGGCTAGTTTGTTTGGTAAGGACAGTCAACAAGTCGCCGTCGACAAAATGGTGGAAAAAATAGTACCCCAAGAACCCGGTGAAGTAGTTGAAGAAGCAACAACAGAGGAGGTTGATCCAACAGATACTTTAACCGAAGAAGAAATCATCAATGACCCTTTGATTGAAACTGAAGATAGTGAGATTACCGACCCCACTTCAACTACCACACCAGATGCTATTATCCCAGAAGTTATTACTCCTTTAGAGACCACTTCAACCACTTCTCCAACCAACGTAATAGAAGCTACCCAAACCGCAACCACTGACCCAGTCACTATTGATTCTGTTGTAGGTACATCGACCGACACCACTAGTAATTTATAAATAACCTATGGCGATTATTGATATTGTTGGACAATCAGGAGACGCTCAGGATTTTATTCTAGAAATTCCCACCGGCAATGCTAGTTATGTTCCCGCTGACACCCTCGTTGAAGACGATGGCTCTTTGCTTTGTGTCGAAATACCAGAAGTGACTGGAGGTGGTGGAAATATCTTTATCATGTCAGAATAACTATTGTGTCTGACTGAAGTAATTTCGCCAATGGATGAATTTGAAGAAAAATTAAAAGAATACAGTCCCTATCTCGAGGATTTATTCCGCCGAATCTACATCATAACTATTGCTTTTATTGGTTTTTTTGTCGTTGGTTTTTTTCTAGCTGGACCAATCATTAAGTTGTTGACCAGTTTTTTTGACTTCAAAGACGTCACCCTAGCCACCACTTCCCCTTTTCAATTTGTCGGACTAGCTATGGATGCCGGTTTGTTTTTTGCGATGATTTTTTGTATCCCATTATGTGTTTATCATCTCTATAAATTCACTGGGACTGGCTTAAGAAAAAAGGAGCGGACTATGATTTTACTCATCCTACCTCTCAGCCTAATACTCTTTTTACTTGGCTTTGCTTATTGTTTCTCTATGCTCTACTTTACAATGCAAACCCTCGCCACCATTAATGTTGGTTTCGGTTTTACCAATCTCTGGGATATTAGTATGTTTTTATCACAAATAATCTCCACCTCAGTCTTACTTGGCCTCCTCTTTGAATTCCCTATTTTGATGACAGTTTTGGTTAAATTTGAGATGTTTAATGTTAATTTTTTAAAAGAAAAGAGGCGTCATGTTTTTTTTGTGATGTTTATTTTAACTTCTTTACTTCCCCCAACTGATGGTATATCATTATTATTAATGGTATTACCACTTATTGTTATGTATGAAGCAACAATCATTTATAACATGCTTAATACCGGGCGTTAAAGAAAATTTATAAATTAAAACCCATTTAAATAATATGTTTGGACTTGGAACAAAAGAATTAATTATTATAGCAGTCATTTTTATTTTATTGTTTGGTGCCAAAAGAATTCCGGAATTAGCTAAAAGTTTAGTTGATGCAATTAAACACATTAGAGGAGCCTTCAAAGATTTAGATGAACCTAAATCAGACACTGATAACAAGAAAAAATAATAACTCTCTATTAAAAAAACAGCCTTAAGTGATCACTTAAGGCTGTTTTTTTTAATAAAGCACATTATTTATCCTGCCAGATAGTTTCTTGCCGACATAATAATTCTTCTCTTCGATTTGGTTCTAACATTACCTCGGCCACCACCTTTTCCATTCTCATACTCTGCGAACCCTTAACAAAAACCAAGTCACCCACTTTTAATAATTCTTGGAGTTTTCGACCAGCTTGAACCGAATCATCAAAACTAAAAATTTGATTATCTTTCATCCCTCTTTCTTTGGCACCCTCAATTACAAATTTGGATCGTAGACCAACCGTCAGCAATAAGTCACAAATGGTGCCGACATGCTCACCAACAGACCGATGGGCTTCGATGGTCCTATCTCCTAACTCCAACATATCAGCCAAAACAGCAATTCGACGGCCTTTAGTTTTAATTTTGGACATAGCCATCAACCCAGCTTCCATCGCCGCTGGCGAGGCATTATAGGTATCATCAATGATAGTTGTTTCTTTGATCCCTGGAATAACCCGTAATCGCCCAGCTGGGCCAACAAAATTAGCCAAGGCCTGCACTCCTTGCTCAGGACTAATACCATTTAACTCCCCCACTGCTAAAGCGGTTAAAATAGCATAAATCTGATGCCCCCCTATTAAACCAGGTAAGTGAACTTGGTAACTTTCATTATTATGTTTAATAGTAAAACCAATTCCTCTGACTGTGTTATTTTGATTATATTCAATTACTTCCGACGACGATTGCCAATCATTATTTTTACCAAAACCAACAGTCGTTATCACACCTTTAAGGTTTGGTAAATATTTCAAAATATTTTTATCATCACCATTGGCTACTGTCTGACCAGAAGTATTTAATTTATAAGCCAACTGAAGGTCCTCTTCAAACAAAGCCGAGTCTGATGAAAAAAATTCAACGTGGACTGGGTTATCGGGAAAGGCAGTTAGGACTGCTATATTGCAAGGCAACCATTTAGCAATGGCTTTAATTTCACCTGGCTTATCAGCTCCCACTTCTAACACTAACCATTCAGGAAAATTTCGAGAAAAAACAACTTCATAAGCCCCCCAAATAATATTATTTAACCATAAACCAAAATTAGACCATCCAGTTTTTAAATTTAAAATAGTCAGCGGAACCCCAAAATCACTATTGTAACTTTTGGCACTCTTTCGTATTTGGTACTGAGAAGCCATCACAACCGCAATCGCTTCTTTAGTACTAGTTTTACCTACACTCCCAGAGACGCCGATAACCTTCGGTCGATGACGTCTGAGCATTAATTTGGCTTCAAAAGTAATAACCCCAATAATTAACGGCTTCAGGAAGTTTTTAAGATATAATTTTATCATTGTTAAATTGTCGCTGATACTTTATCTCGACTAACAGTTTCTCGATCGGGAGGTAATTCATAATAGTTAATCATAAATTTAGCAATATTCATAAATGGATCCGTCAAAGTATCAGAGGCAAATCTGGCCCCATTTTTAGGATAAACCATGTAAATTAAAGTAACAAATCGGGGTTGATAAGCTGGATAGTAACCAACAAAAGAATGCAAAAAACGATCATCATAATATTTGCCCCCAGGACCTGCCATTTGAGCAGTTCCGGTCTTAGCCGCTATCGCGTAACGCTCCATCCGCTTAGTCCCATTAAGCAAAGCGTGGTCAACAGCATTAACCATTATTTGAGTCATATCATCGGTCGCCTGACGACCAAGCACCTCCCTAGTCACCTTAGGTTGGACAATATAGTTTCCACCATCATTGTATCTAATTTCCTTAACAACATGGGGTTCAATCAATTTACCCCCGTTAGCTAGTGACGCAAAAGCCTTGATGGTAGCAATAGGAGTTAGAGCGATTCCTTGACCAAAGGAAACAGTAGCGTAGTTCACTTCTTCCTTACTATTTAAATTCCGTGTCAGGCCTGGAATTTCATCTGGTAGATCAATCCCTGTTTTTTCACCTAAACCATAAGCCAACATATATTTACGGAAAGTATCTCGACCCAACCTTTGTTCAATAAAAACCGCCCCTGTGTTCATAGATTGATCAATAATAGTTTGCATCGGCACCACCCCACGCACTTTTTTGTCGTGGTTCATGATTGTTTTACCATTTAATTTAACAAAACCTTTATCTTCAAAAGTAGTCTCTGGTTTGATCACTCCCGCATCAAAACCAGCCGCCATCGTCAACGGTTTAATGACTGAACCCATCTCAAATACCCTCTCCACAATTGGGTTTGGTAAGTTTGTGATATCTTTTTGTTTTTCGTTCGGATTAAAGTTCGGATAAGAAGCCATAGCCACAATAGCGCCAGTATTAGGATCCATCACAATCACCCCGCCAGAATCAGCTTGCCATTTATCTAAAACCCCCTTCAATTCTCTTTCAACTGTATTTTGAACGACTGGCTCAATCGATAAGACTAAATCACCTTCCCTGGTAGTTGGCGAATCGCTCAATATACTTTTTCCTAAACCCATAAAAATCTCAGCAAAAAAACTAGCAAACGATCCTGTCTCTTTGTGATCCAAAACTGGTTGATAATATTTTTCTAGTCCGTAACGACCAACATAATCTTCCTCTTTAAAAGCCATAAAACCGAGCACATGCGACGCTGTTGGTCCCGCTGGATAAAAACGAATCTTTTCTTTAATCAAATAAACACCAGCTAACTCTAAACCTCTAATGGCAGTCGCTTCTTCTTGATTTAAACTATCTTTAATTTCTTCATACAAACTACCTGGCCGATTCAATTTATCCATAAACAGATCCTTATCTACAGCGGTTACTTTATTCAGTTCAGTGTAAACCTGTTCTTTGTCTTTAATCATCTTAGGATTTACTGTCAGCAAAAATTCTTGTTTTAAAGTAGCCGCCGATACTATATCTCCTTTTCTATTTTGAAAATAAATTGACCCTCGATTAAAAAAAGTGGTGGCTGATTTTAAATATTGACGGTCAGATTGTTCAGCATAATAATCACCCTTAATTACTTGCAGAAAAAACAACCTCACCATAAAAAGACCTCCCATTAAGAGGACTAGACCTAAAACTAGCCTAATTCTGATTCTA